>NZ_OY730245.1:300000-434286 GCF_963422545.1 uncultured Flavobacterium sp. | reverse complement strand
CTCCCAACAGCTAGTATCCATCGTTTACGGCGTGGACTACCAGGGTATCTAATCCTGTTCGCTACCCACGCTTTCGTCCATCAGCGTCAATCCATTAGTAGTAACCTGCCTTCGCAATTGGTATTCCATGTAATCTCTAAGCATTTCACCGCTACACTACATATTCTAGTTACTTCCTAATAATTCAAGTTTAACAGTATCAATGGCCGTTCCACCGTTGAGCGATGGGCTTTCACCACTGACTTATTAAACCGCCTACGGACCCTTTAAACCCAATGATTCCGGATAACGCTTGGATCCTCCGTATTACCGCGGCTGCTGGCACGGAGTTAGCCGATCCTTATTCTTACGATACCGTCAAGCTCCGACACGTCGGAGTGTTTCTTCTCGTATAAAAGCAGTTTACAATCCATAGGACCGTCATCCTGCACGCGGCATGGCTGGATCAGGCTTGCGCCCATTGTCCAATATTCCTCACTGCTGCCTCCCGTAGGAGTCTGGTCCGTGTCTCAGTACCAGTGTGGGGGATCTCCCTCTCAGGACCCCTACCCATCGTAGCCTTGGTAAGCCGTTACCTTACCAACTAGCTAATGGGACGCATGCTCATCTTTTACCGTTGTGACTTTAATAGTGACTTCATGCGAAGTTGCTATGCTATGAGGTATTAATCCAAATTTCTCTGGGCTATCCCTCTGTAAAAGGTAGATTGCATACGCGTTACGCACCCGTGCGCCGGTCTCTGCTCCCGAAGAAGCATACCCCTCGACTTGCATGTGTTAAGCCTGCCGCTAGCGTTCATCCTGAGCCAGGATCAAACTCTTCATCGTATATTTTTTATATTATATTGCGATGTTTTATCTATCGGTTCTTTTCGAATCTCTCAATTCTATTACTCTTATTCTTTTGTTTTAACATCTCTGTTAAAACGGCTGTCAATTCAATATGTCTACGAACGTGTTTCTTTTTCAATCTCGCCTGTTTCTCAAGGCGGGTGCAAAAGTAGAAAACTTTTTTCTAATTGGCAAATGTTTTTTTTGAAGTTTTTTAAAAGAAATTTTACTTTCTTTTTTTCTTCCTAAAACCTACCAATCTTTCAATGAGCTTCCGCTTTTTGCGGGGTGCAAATGTAACATTCAATTTAAAATCTCACAAGCTTTTTCTAATCTTTTTTTGAAAATAAATTCTCTTCTTCGATTATCAATTCCTGTCAGTCTATCAGTGAACGTCGCCGTTGTTGCGGGTGCAAAAGTACACCCTTTATTTACATTTACAAGGGGTTTTACAGAGTTTCTTTATTCTTTTTCGAAACTTTTTCTTAACATTCTGATAACAGTAAACTTAGAGTTTTTGATTTTTTACAAATTCTAAGCTTTTTTCCTACTTTACATGTATTTATCACAATTTAGCCATTTCAAAACGCGCCTGTTTTACGAGCTTCGCAACTTTTTCACCTATTCTCCGCCAACTTTATAATAATACCCAAAAGTACTTTTTATTGTTTCTTGCTCGTTTTATGCGGCCTTGCACTAAGACATCAAGATTCAAAGTTTGATTTTTCCTCCAATTTATCCACTTTCTCACAAAGCCGTAAAGTTTCATTTTCCACTTATACATAAATACTCTTCTTATAAAAACTAATATCCAGGTCCTGATAGTCCCGATCCCGAAGCTTCAAGACAAAAGGAGCTCTTTTTCTTTTAAAAAATAAAAGGTTGTAATAGATAAAAAGGAAATAACTCCGAATCTTTATTTAAATATCAATCATAAAATTCAAAAACAGATTCTCCCGTCCCGAAGCTTCAGGACCGGAACACTCATCTCAACAATTATTGATTGCAATATATTTTAATATCATTTTCTACTTACATATAGATGTAAAACAAAAAACCACTAGCTAAAACCAACAGATCACATAATACACATTCAAATTAACCGAAATGAATTCCTTTGACCAGAGAATATATCATCATCACAATCCACATCCCACGGTTAAAACTGCGAGTCGTAATTGAAAATCAAAATAGACTCAAAATCAAACCGAACGCGCTGCGTTACTATCTGAATTATATCCTGAGATTCAAAAAGGATATAACTTAACTCAGAAACTTCGAAGTATTTTTAAGAATACAACCAATAAGATCATTGGTTTTGCAAAATTAGCCAAATGGCATGAAAAAGTAGATCAAACTGGATTTAAGTCTTTCGGTACAATCTCTCGTACAATTATGAATCATTATCAAACCATATTGAACTATTTTGACAATAGAAACACCAATGCTTCTGCAGAATCTTTTAATGCAAAAATAAAAGCATTCAGATCAAAATTCAGAGGTGTTAGGAATATGGAATACTTCCTTTTCAGACTAACTAATATTTATGCTTAATTTTTGCTGCTCCTCAGATTTTCGTGTTGATCCAAGAAAATCAACACAAAACCTCATTTAATCACAAAGTCCGCAAAGTTATTTGTTAACAGCTTTGCGGGCTTTGTGTTTTCAGAGGATTTTAAATTTCCCCGTGTGCTTTTTGGTAAAACACAAACGGTCATAAACCAAAAAACCCCGTTTCGTTAGAAACAGGGTTTTTCAAAAGAAAGGCGACGACATACTCTCCCACATAACTGCAGTACCATCTGCGCAGGCGGGCTTAACTACTCTGTTCGGGATGGGAAGAGGTGAGCCCCGCCGCAATAACCACCTTAAGGTTGTTAGTTGCTTTAGGCAACTTTTAATTGTTAATTATAAATTGTTAATTATCAATTAAAAAATATTTTAACATACTGAGATAAAGAAACATAAATTTATTAGAAAGTTTCCTCCCGATAGCCGAAGCTATCGGGAAAAGGGTGTACATAAGCTTACGGATTATTAGTACTACTCGACTATGACATTACTGCCTTTACATCTATAGCCTATCAACGTGGTCATCTTCCACGATCCTTAAAAGAAATCTCATCTTGTGGTGGGTTTCGCGCTTATATGCTTTCAGCGCTTATCCCTTCCAAACGTAGCTACTCTGCGGTGCCCCTGGCGGGACAACAGATACACTAGAGGTTTGTCCAATTCGGTCCTCTCGTACTAGAATCAGATCCACTCAAATTTCTAACGCCCACAGTAGATAGAGACCGAACTGTCTCACGACGTTCTGAACCCAGCTCGCGTGCCACTTTAATGGGCGAACAGCCCAACCCTTGGGACCTTCTCCAGCCCCAGGATGTGACGAGCCGACATCGAGGTGCCAAACCCCCCCGTCGATATGAGCTCTTGGGGGAGATCAGCCTGTTATCCCCGGCGTACCTTTTATCCTTTGAGCGATGGCCCTTCCATGCGGAACCACCGGATCACTATGCTCTACTTTCGTACCTGATCGACCTGTATGTCTCTCAGTCAAGCTCCCTTATGCCATTGCACTCTACGCACGGTTACCAAGCGTACTGAGGGAACCTTTAGAAGCCTCCGTTACTCTTTTGGAGGCGACCACCCCAGTCAAACTACCCACCAAGCAATGTCCCCCGATACTCGGGGTTAGGCCTCAGATAAACAAAGGGTTGTATTTCAACAATGACTCCACAACGCCTGGCGACGCCACTTCACAGTCTCCAACCTATCCTACACATCATTTATCCAAGGTCAATACTAAGCTATAGTAAAGGTGCACAGGGTCTTTTCGTCCCACTGCGGGTAAACGGCATCTTCACCGTTACTACAATTTCACCGAGCTCATGGCTGAGACAGTGTCCAGATCGTTACACCATTCGTGCAGGTCGGAACTTACCCGACAAGGAATTTCGCTACCTTAGGACCGTTATAGTTACGGCCGCCGTTTACTGGGGCTTCAATTCAATGCTTCTCCGAAGATAACATCTCCTCTTAACCTTCCAGCACCGGGCAGGTGTCAGGCCCTATACTTCATCTTACGATTTTGCAGAGCCCTGTGTTTTTGATAAACAGTCGCCTGGACCTCTTCACTGCGGCCAGCTTGCGCTGGCGACCTTTCTCCCGAAGTTACAGGTCTATTTTGCCTAATTCCTTAGCCATGAATCTCTCGAGCACCTTAGGATTCTCTCCTCAACTACCTGTGTCGGTTTACGGTACTGGTACTAATTACCTGAAGTTTAGAGGTTTTTCTTGGAAGCCCTTAGGCGCACTATCTCTTTGTCCGAAGACTCCGAGTACTATCGTATTTCCCCAAAAGATGTGGATTTGCCTGCATCTCTTATAGGTAGGTACTTCAACGAACTATTCCGTCAGTTCGCGGCGCTTTCATCACTCCGTCACCCCATCACAGTAATTAGTAGTACGGGAATATTAACCCGTTAGCCATCGACTGTCCCTTTCGGGTTCGCCTTAGGACCAGACTAACCCACAGCTGATTAGCATAGCTGTGGAAACCTTAGTTTTTCGGTGTGCGGGTTTCTCGCCCGCATTATCGTTACTTATGCCTACATTTTCTTTTCTAACCAGTCCAGCATACCTGACGATACACCTTCAACCCTGTTAGAATGCTCCCCTACCACTTACAGTCAGACTGTAAATCCATAGCTTCGGTAATATGTTTATGCCCGATTATTATCCATGCTCGTCCGCTCGACTAGTGAGCTGTTACGCACTCTTTAAATGAATGGCTGCTTCCAAGCCAACATCCTAGCTGTCTGGGCAGACAAACCTCGTTCTTTCAACTTAACATATATTTGGGGACCTTAGCTGATGGTCTGGGTTCTTTCCCTCTCGGACTTGGACCTTAGCACCCAAGCCCTCACTGCTGTGAAACATTATATAGCATTCGGAGTTTGTCAGGAATTGGTAGGCGGTGAAGCCCCCGCATCCAATCAGTAGCTCTACCTCTATATAACTTTATGCACAGCGCTGCACCTAAATGCATTTCGGGGAGTACGAGCTATTTCCGAGTTTGATTGGCCTTTCACCCCTACCCACAGGTCATCCGAAGACTTTTCAACGTCAACCGGTTCGGTCCTCCACTGTGTGTTACCACAGCTTCAACCTGCCCATGGGTAGATCACACGGTTTCGCGTCTAACACTACTGACTAAAGCGCCCTATTCAGACTCGCTTTCGCTACGGATCCGTGGCTTAACCACTTAACCTTGCCAGCAACGTTAACTCGTAGGCTCATTATGCAAAAGGCACGCCGTCACCCCACGAAAGGGCTCCGACCGCTTGTAAGCGTATGGTTTCAGGATCTATTTCACTCCGTTATTCACGGTTCTTTTCACCTTTCCCTCACGGTACTGGTTCACTATCGGTCTCTCAGGAGTATTTAGCCTTAGCGGATGGTCCCGCCAAATTCAGACAGGGTTTCACGTGCCCCGCCCTACTCAGGATACCACTATCTATTATACTCGTTACCCATACGAGGCTATCACTCTCTATGGCGTTACTTTCCAGTAACTTCTGGTTCCTTGTACATAAAATCTCGTGGTCCTACAACCCCAACATTGCCGTAACAACATTGGTTTGGGCTAATCCGCGTTCGCTCGCCACTACTTACGGAATCACTTTTGTTTTCTTCTCCTCCGCCTACTTAGATGTTTCAGTTCAGCGGGTTTGCCCACCTATCGGTGTACTATGTCTTCAACATAGTGGGTTGCCCCATTCGGATATCTACGGATCAATCGGTGTGTGCCCGTCCCCGTAGCTTTTCGCAGCTTATCACGTCCTTCTTCGCCTCTGAGAGCCTAGGCATCCCCCATACGCCCTTATTTTGCTTATTGTACCAATCATAAATTTAATTATGACCGTTTTTTTTGTCTTTTACAATAAAATTGTAAAAAACGCTTTCTACTTTTTATTATTTTCTTATCTCAATATGTCAATGAACTTTTATTTACTTTTTTCAGTAAATTCGTGGAGAATAACGGAGTCGAACCGTTGACCTCCTGCGTGCAAGGCAGGCGCTCTAGCCAGCTGAGCTAATCCCCCATTTTTAAATGATGAGTTATGAATTATGAGTTATGAATTCACTCATAAACGCTCAACTTCTAAAATTTCCTTTTTTTTAAGCTTACAGTCTTTTTAATTTGTTATTGTTTTTTATAATTTACAATTCATAATTTATAATCAACAATTTAAAAAGTAGTCCCGGGCAGACTCGAACTGCCGACCCCTACATTATCAGTGTAGTACTCTAACCAGCTGAGCTACGAGACTCTGTTTTACTTAAAATTTATTATTTGAACTAACAGCAAGAGTAATTGAATTTTAAAATTCAGATCCTTTAGATAGACATCTTTTTTCCTCAACGTGCATAAATGCTAACATTTGAGGCTCTAGAAAGGAGGTGTTCCAGCCGCACCTTCCGGTACGGCTACCTTGTTACGACTTAGCCCTAGTTACCAGTTTTACCCTAGGCAGCTCCTTGCGGTCACCGACTTCAGGCACCCCCAGCTTCCATGGCTTGACGGGCGGTGTGTACAAGGCCCGGGAACGTATTCACCGGATCATGGCTGATATCCGATTACTAGCGATTCCAGCTTCACGGAGTCGAGTTGCAGACTCCGATCCGAACTGTGACCGGTTTTATAGATTCGCTCCTGGTCGCCCAGTGGCTGCTCTCTGTACCGGCCATTGTAGCACGTGTGTAGCCCAAGGCGTAAGGGCCGTGATGATTTGACGTCATCCCCACCTTCCTCACAGTTTGCACTGGCAGTCTTGTTAGAGTTCCCGACATGACTCGCTGGCAACTAACAACAGGGGTTGCGCTCGTTATAGGACTTAACCTGACACCTCACGGCACGAGCTGACGACAACCATGCAGCACCTTGTAAATTGTCTTGCGAAAGATCTGTTTCCAAACCGGTCAATCTACATTTAAGCCTTGGTAAGGTTCCTCGCGTATCATCGAATTAAACCACATGCTCCACCGCTTGTGCGGGCCCCCGTCAATTCCTTTGAGTTTCATTCTTGCGAACGTACTCCCCAGGTGGGATACTTATCACTTTCGCTTAGCCACTGAAATTGCTCCCAACAGCTAGTATCCATCGTTTACGGCGTGGACTACCAGGGTATCTAATCCTGTTCGCTACCCACGCTTTCGTCCATCAGCGTCAATCCATTAGTAGTAACCTGCCTTCGCAATTGGTATTCCATGTAATCTCTAAGCATTTCACCGCTACACTACATATTCTAGTTACTTCCTAATAATTCAAGTTTAACAGTATCAATGGCCGTTCCACCGTTGAGCGATGGGCTTTCACCACTGACTTATTAAACCGCCTACGGACCCTTTAAACCCAATGATTCCGGATAACGCTTGGATCCTCCGTATTACCGCGGCTGCTGGCACGGAGTTAGCCGATCCTTATTCTTACGATACCGTCAAGCTCCGACACGTCGGAGTGTTTCTTCTCGTATAAAAGCAGTTTACAATCCATAGGACCGTCATCCTGCACGCGGCATGGCTGGATCAGGCTTGCGCCCATTGTCCAATATTCCTCACTGCTGCCTCCCGTAGGAGTCTGGTCCGTGTCTCAGTACCAGTGTGGGGGATCTCCCTCTCAGGACCCCTACCCATCGTAGCCTTGGTAAGCCGTTACCTTACCAACTAGCTAATGGGACGCATGCTCATCTTTTACCGTTGTGACTTTAATAGTGACTTCATGCGAAGTTGCTATGCTATGAGGTATTAATCCAAATTTCTCTGGGCTATCCCTCTGTAAAAGGTAGATTGCATACGCGTTACGCACCCGTGCGCCGGTCTCTGCTCCCGAAGAAGCATACCCCTCGACTTGCATGTGTTAAGCCTGCCGCTAGCGTTCATCCTGAGCCAGGATCAAACTCTTCATCGTATATTTTTTATATTATATTGCGATGTTTTATCTATCGGTTCTTTTCGAATCTCTCAATTCTATTACTCTTATTCTTTTGTTTTAACATCTCTGTTAAAACGGCTGTCAATTCAATATGTCTACGAACGTGTTTCTTTTTCAATCTCGCCTGTTTCTCAAGGCGGGTGCAAAAGTAGAAAACTTTTTTCTAATTGGCAAATGTTTTTTTTGAAGTTTTTTAAAAGAAATTTTACTTTCTTTTTTTCTTCCTAAAACCTACCAATCTTTCAATGAGCTTCCGCTTTTTGCGGGGTGCAAATGTAACATTCAATTTAAAATCTCACAAGCTTTTTCTAATCTTTTTTTGAAAATAAATTCTCTTCTTCGATTATCAATTCCTGTCAGTCTATCAGTGAACGTCGCCGTTGTTGCGGGTGCAAAAGTAGGCACTTCATTCGGTTAAACAATGACTTTTCTGAATTATTTTTAATCTTTTATATAACTCACTGGTTTTGCGTTTTTTACACACGGAAGTTTTTTAAAGCTTTATACTCCTTTGTGGTCTTTGGAGTGAATTTGCCTGTCTCTGTCTGGTTTGCCACTAAGGCACTAAGGCACAAAGTTTGCTTTTTTCCCTATTTCACTCTGTTTTTCTTAATCTCTCAAAGGTGCAAAGACGCAGAAGTTTTATTTTTTAGGCGTTTTCTTCTCTTTTATAGCTGATCTTCTTTTGAAAACTACTGCCCTAGCCCCGATAGTAGCGGAAATCCTTTTGCTTTTTTCTTTAAAAAGCAAAAGATTGGAGCACATAACGGGATTAAGCTCCTTATACTTACGTAAATTGCAATTTCTTAAAATTGCTTCGCCTGTTCGCTGGCGCTCGAGTTCAAATTCCAAACTAAAAAGCTTCGACTTCGCTCAGCCGGACAAAAACTGTTCTTATATATTATAGTGCGATTTTGCTCTTATATAATAGGTGTCAAAAATAAACCCGACAGGTTTTGAAAACCTGTCGGGTTGTGGGAGGAAACTCTTCCTTATATAATAGTGTGAATTTCTACTTATATATATGTGTACTTAATTTAAACTGTCGATTACTTCTTTGGTGATCTGTATACTTTTTAGTTTGGCTTGATGATCAAAGATTGGGCTGGTTACCATTAACTCATCGATTCTTGTGTAATCAATAAACTTTTTAAGATCTACTTTTAACTGTTCTTTGTTTCCTGTAAAAGTGCATGCTGTCATTTGATCGACATGAAAACGTTCTTCTTCGCTCATGATTTCATCCAAAGACGGAACAGGCGGTTGCAATCCTTTACGATCGTTACGGATCAAGTTGAGAAACATTTGATATAAACTGGTCGATAGAAATTCGGCTTCTTCATTTGTGTCTGCGGCAACGATATTAACGCACGCCATTGTTTTGGGTTTATCTAAAACTGCGGAAGCTTGGAAATTCTCGCGATAAAACTCAAACGCCTGAATCATTTGGCGTGGCGCAAAATGTCCGGCAAATGCGTAAGGCAAACCATAAGCAGCGGCAAGAGCAGCACTTTCCATACTTGAACCTAAAATCCAAATTGGAATATTTGTGCCTTCGGCCGGAAATGCACGAACTTTTGCTGTAGCATTTTCTATCGAGAAATAATCCTGAAGCTTAGTTACGTTTTGCGGAAATCGTTGTGCCTGCTCAAAAAAGTCTTTTCGGATTGCCTCGGCAGTTGGCTGATCTGTTCCCGGAGCTCTTCCTAATCCTAAGTCGATCCGGTTTGGGTAAAGTATTTCTAATGTTCCGAATTGTTCTGCTACTATTAAAGGAGAATGATTCGGCAACATGATTCCGCCAGAACCTACACGGATATTTTTTGTCTGGCTAGCGATATATCCAATTAAAACTACTGTCGCAGAACTGGCAACGTGTGCCATATTGTGATGTTCTGCTAACCAAAAACGCTTATACCCTAATTGATCTGCGAGTTGGGCTATGTCTTTTGTTTTTTGAAATGTTTCTGTAGCATTGCTATCCTGTGTAATGATAGCGAGTTCTAATATTGAGATTGAAATTGGATCTTTCATATATAATGTAACTTTTATGCAAAAATACTTCATTTGACACAAAGCCTAAATTCTTTCATGTTAATAGAATTATAATATTTACGAGTGTTAAATACTTTAATGCTGTTATATGTATAATTGTAATATCGTCATCAAATACTCTAAAAGTTAATTTTATAACAGGGACAACAACTTTACGATCTTAAAATTATTTTTTCAAAACAATTTCCTATCGAGCAAAAAGTTGAATGATTTAAAACCTAAATTTGTATCTCGATAACAAATTTCGATTCAAGAATTTTCCTCAAATGACACACAAAATTTTAATTATAGACGACGAAGAAAAACTTAGAAGTCTGTTGGCTCGCATTATAAAATCTGAAGGTTTTGAAGTGATTGAAGCCAAAGATTTAAAATCAGGTTTTAAAAAACTCGAACAAACTGATATTGATGTCGTTTTATGTGACGTAAAATTACCTGACGGCAATGGTGTTGATTTTCTGCAAAACATAAAAGGAAGTTTCCCTTTGATTGAAGTTATTTTATTAACTGCTTTCGGGAATATTCCGGATGGAGTTCAGGCAATGAAAAACGGCGCTTTTGATTATATTGTAAAAGGTGATGATAACGACAAAATTATTCCGCTTTTATACAAAGCTGTTGAGAAAGCACATTTGCAGAAAAAAGTTCAGCAATTAGAAAAACGTATTGGAGATAAATATTCTTTCAATACTATTATCGGAAAATCAAAAGGAATCGAACAAGTTATTGATCTTGCTAAAAAAGTAGCCAAAACTGATTCGACCGTTTTACTTACAGGAGAAACCGGAACCGGAAAAGAAGTTTTTGCGCAGGCCATTCATGAAAACAGCAATCGTGTGGGGAAATCTTTTGTAGCACTAAACTGCAGTACTTTTAGTAAAGAAATCCTGGAAAGTGAACTTTTCGGGCATAAACAAGGTGCTTTTACCGGAGCTTTAAAAGATAAAAAAGGTTTTATAGAAGAGGCAAATGGCGGAACTTTATTTCTCGATGAAATTGGAGAAATGCCAATTGAGCTGCAAGCCAAATTATTGCGTGTTTTAGAAACCAACGAATACATTCCGATTGGTGACACAACTCCCAAAAAATCAAATTTCAGATTAATTGCCGCGACAAACAGAGATTTAAAAATAGAAAGCGAAGAACACCGTTTTCGTTCTGATTTATATTTCCGATTGAATATTTTTGAGATTACGCTTCCGCCTTTGCGTGAAAGAATAAAAGATATTGCTCCTTTGACTTATTCTTTTGTCAAACAATTTTCTGAAAAAACGAATAAAAAAAACATAGATATTGCTGATGATTTTCTTCAGAAATTAGAAAATTATTCCTGGCCGGGAAACATTCGTGAACTTAAGAATGTCATTGAGAGATCTGTAATTTTAAGCAACGGTACTGTTTTAACTTCAGATGTTTTGCCTTACGAGATGCAGCATCAGCCTGAAAAACCTACCAAATCAATGTCAGCTTTCTCTATGCAAAGTGTTGAAAAATTACATATTCAGAAGGTTTTAAACTACACCAAAGGCAATAAAGCCGAAACTGCTCGTTTACTCGAAATTGGGATTGCGACTTTGTATCGAAAATTAGAGGAATATGGGATAGAAAATTTAAATTCCAAAATTTAAATTCCCAATTCCAATTTAAAAAAGCTCCTTTGGAGCTTAATATTTATAGCTGTCGTAGTTGTGTTTTTCTATAAATATGGTATCCCGATGGGACTTTTAAATTCAAATTATAAATTCAAATACTTATCATTTCAATAAAAGCTTATCATTTTGATAGGCTTTTTTTATTCCTATTTTTTGGCACAAAAGAACATTTATTTCATTTACAACACCTTAGCTCATTCTTTACTTTTTTGGAACATCTTTTGGCATAAGCAAGATGAACAAAAAAATTCATTCTCATGAAAAATCAAGTCACTTCAATCTACAAACAAGCAGAGCGCTTTGCTGAAATTACCAAAAAGTCTATCATTTCTGGTAATATCGTAAGAGCAAAAAAATGTCTGGCACTTGCTGAACGTTTATTTATTACCGGAAGTATCGAAACTAAAAATGCCATTTCTAATGTATATGTTTTCTCAGTTTCATCTTTTATGGAAGTACGTCACTGCAATATTTCACATCTTTTTCCACAAACGCTTAAAGCGGAATATATCAAACAAATTAATACTTCAGGTGTATAAAAGTTTAATCGGTTAAGTGTTTAGTTGTTTAATTGTTAATTCGGTTAATCGCTAAAAGTTCTAAATCTAAAATCTGAATTCTAAAATATTAAATCTAAAATCATCCCTATGTTAATCACTTTACTTTTACTCGCACTGGCCGTTTTGCTTTTTGCGATTTGTTTTAAATCAGTTGAATTTTTTGAAAAAATCTAAATCATGACTGCACTATTTATTGTTTCCATCGCCGTTTTTGGCTATTTGGTTTATGTATTAATCAAACCTGAAAAATTTTAAATCATGTAAAAAATGAAATGCTTTTTTGAAAATGTGAGATGTTTTGTGAAAACATATTTTACTCTTCAAATTTTAAAAAAAACCATTTCATAATTCACAATCAACATCTTACAATTATGAACACAGAGTTATTTGGCGTCATCAGTATTTTTATCATTTCGATAGTTTTAGCCATTCCAATAGGAAAATATATTGCTAAAGTTTATTTGGGTGATAAAACATTGTTTGACCCAATTTTCAATCCAATTGAAAAATTTATTTTTAAAATCAGCGATATCAATTCCGCTGAAGAAATGAACTGGAAACAGCATTTAAAAGCACTTTTAGGCATAAACATGGTTTGGTTCTTTCTTTGCTTTTTTGTTTTACTGTTTCAAGGATCGTTGTTTTTAAATCCTGATAATAATCCATCAATGAGTCCGGATTTGGCTTTTAATACTGCCATTTCATTTGTCGTAAATTGTAATTTACAGCACTACTCAGGCGAAAGCGGCGTTTCTTACCTATCACAAATGTTCTTAATGTTCTTGCAATTTGTTTCTGCCGGTGTCGGAATGGCTGCTGCAGCAATGATTTTTACAGCAATGAAAGAAAGAACTACAGATAAACTAGGTAACTTTTACAATTATTTCGTTAAAAGTTGTACACGTATTTTATTACCTCTTTCTACTATTGTAGCAGTTGCTCTATTATTTAGCGGAACTCCTATGACGTTTGAAGGAAAAGATACTATCACAACTTTACAAGGTGATCATGTAGAAGTTTCCCGCGGACCTGCAGCAGCATTTATCGCTATTAAACATATAGGTACAAATGGTGGTGGATTTTTTGGAGCCAACTCGGCACATCCTTTAGAGAACCCAACTTATTTTACTAACGCGGTTGAATTATGGGCACAATTAATTGTTCCGTTTGCCATGATTTTTGCTTTAGGTTTTTATCTAAAGAAAAGAAAATTATCCTACGTAATTTTTGGAGTCATGACGGTTGGTTTCTTATTACTGGTTATTCCAACTGTGATAAGTGAAATCAATGGAAATCCTGCTATCGAAAAAATGGGAATCTCTCAAGCAACCGGAGCCATGGAAGGAAAAGAAGTTCGGTTTGGTCCAGCAATTTCAGGTTTTTGGAGTATTGCAACAACTGTAATTTCTACAGGTTCTGTAAATAGTATGCACGATAGTTCAATGCCAGTTTCCGGCACTATGGAATTACTGGCAATGATGGTCAATGCCTTTTATGGTGGTTGTGGAGTTGGTATTCTTAACTTCTATATTTTCATTATTCTGGCTGTATTTATTTCAGGATTAATGGTGGGTCGAACACCCGAATTTTTAGGTAAGAAAATTGAAGCTCGGGAAGTTAAAATTGCTGCTTTTATTGCAATCCTTCACCCTTTATTAATATTATCAGGAACTGCTTTAGCTTCTTATTTTGCTGCACATGATACCGCAATGGGTTATTGGTTTAACGGAAACGCAACAGGCTGGCTGAACAATCCGGGACATCATGGATTCTCAGAAATGTTATACGAATATACTTCGAGTGCTGCCAATAACGGTTCCGGTTTTGAAGGTCTGGGAGATAATAATCCGTTCTGGAACATTACTACAGGAATTGTGTTATTATTAAGTCGTTTCATTCCTATTGTTGGTCCATTAGCAATTGCAGGATTATTAGCTGGTAAAAAATACATTCCTGAAAGTGCCGGAACTTTAAAAACTGACACTTCTATTTTTGGAGTAATGGTGTTTGCTGTAATCGCAATTATTGCTGCTTTATCATTCTTCCCAGCATTAGCACTAGGACCTTTAGCAGAATACTTTACTTTAAAATAACAATTCATTTTTCAATGCTGAAAATATTTTAAACACATAAAATCTAGATAATAAAGAAAACTCATTTTCATACATCGCTATGGGTTTAAAAAAAATCAGCTAAACAAAATAATATAAAAAAATGACAACTAATAAATCCACATCATTGTTTGAAAGTAAACAGGTAAAAGAAGCCTTAGTGCAATCTTTTGTGAAGCTTAATCCAAAAATGATGATCAAAAATCCGGTAATGTTTACCGTAGAAATAGGGACTGCTATTATGTTTGCGGTTTGTATTTCCATTTTAATGGGAGCAACTGATCAAGGTAGTTTTATCTATAATTTAATTGTGTTTTTAATTTTACTGGTAACACTTTTGTTTGCCAATTTTGCAGAAGCAATTGCCGAAGCAAGAGGAAAAGCTCAGGCTGACAGTTTAAGAAAAACACGTGAAGAAACTCCTGCAAGACAAATTTTACCTAATGGAGAAATCAAAAATATCAGTTCATCTGAATTAAAAAAAGGAGATATTTTCGTTTGCGAATCAGGTGATTTAATTGCAACCGACGGTGAAATTATCGAAGGATTAGCCACTATTGACGAAAGTGCAATTACTGGAGAAAGTGCTCCTGTAATTCGCGAAGCAGGTGGAGATAAATCATCAGTAACCGGAGGAACAAAAGTACTTTCTGATAAAATTAAGGTAATCGTAACGTCTGAACCTGGCGAAAGCTTTTTGGACAAAATGATTGCTTTGGTTGAAGGTGCAAGCCGTCAAAAAACACCAAACGAAATTGCTTTGACTATTTTATTGGCTGCATTTACTTTAATCTTTGTGATTGTTTGTGTTACTCTAAAACCATTTGCTGATTATGCCAATGCACCAATAACAATTGCTGCTTTTATTGCACTGTTCGTTTGTTTGATTCCAACTACAATTGGAGGTTTATTATCAGCAATCGGGATTGCGGGTATGGACAGAGCGTTGCGTGCCAACGTAATCACTAAATCTGGAAAAGCGGTTGAAACTGCCGGAGATATTGACGTATTACTTTTGGATAAAACCGGAACAATCACAATTGGTAACAGAAAAGCAACTAATTTTTATCCTGCAAAAGGCATTTCAGAAGAAGATTTTATTAAATCTGCTGTGTTAAGCTCATTGGCAGATGACACTCCAGAAGGGAAAAGTATCGTGGAACTGGCAGGTGCCGAAACTGCCAATAAATTATCAATTGAAGGTGCTACTTTAATCAAATTTACTGCTGAAACCAGAACTTCCGGAGTTATCTTAAAAAACGGAACTAATATTAGAAAAGGAGCTCAGGATGCTGCAAAAAACATTGCACTTCAGGCCGGAAATTCTTTCCCTGAAGATATTGATCAAAAAGTCGTTGAGATTTCGTCTAAAGGAGGAACACCATTAGTTGTAGTTAAAGACAATCAGGTTCAA
Source organism: uncultured Flavobacterium sp. (assembly GCF_963422545.1). Classification (NCBI taxonomy): domain Bacteria; kingdom Pseudomonadati; phylum Bacteroidota; class Flavobacteriia; order Flavobacteriales; family Flavobacteriaceae; genus Flavobacterium; species uncultured Flavobacterium sp. The sequence goes on along the minus strand of NZ_OY730245.1, from coordinate 418,667 downwards.
GGTGTTATCGAATTGCAGGATATCATTAAAACCGGAATGAAAGAACGTTTTGACCGTTTGAGAAAAATGGGTGTTAAAACGGTGATGGTTACCGGAGATAATCCACTTACTGCGAAGTTTATTGCAGAAGCTGCCGGTGTTGATGATTTTATTGCCGAAGCGAAACCTGAGGATAAAATGAACTACATCAAAAATGAACAGAATTTAGGTAAACTCGTTGCCATGATGGGTGACGGAACTAACGATGCTCCTGCCCTTGCGCAAGCCAATGTGGGCGTTGCCATGAACAGTGGAACTCAGGCTGCTAAAGAAGCAGGAAACATGGTCGATCTTGATAATGATCCAACGAAATTAATTGAGATTATTGAAATTGGAAAACAGCTTTTAATGACTCGCGGAACGCTTACAACATTCTCAATTGCGAATGACGTTGCCAAATATTTTGCAATTGTTCCTGCGCTTTTCATTACTGCTATTCCAGCTCTTGAAGGTTTGAACATTATGCGCTTGCATAGTCCGGAAAGTGCGATTTTATCAGCTGTAATTTTTAATGCGATTATCATTCCGATATTGATTCCGCTGGCTTTGAGAGGTGTCGATTATAAACCAATTGGTGCAAGTGCAATCCTTAAAAGAAACCTGCTGATTTATGGTTTAGGTGGATTGATTGTTCCTTTTATCGGAATTAAATTAATTGATTTGTTGGTTGCTCTATTTATGTAAACAAAAGTTACTAAGACGCTAAGTTGCTAAGGTTCTAAGTTTTTTTCTTAGCATCTTAGAAACTTAGCAACTCAGAACCTTAAAAATAAAAAAAATGAAAACTATTTTTTCACTATTAAAACTTACACTGCTTACTTTAGTATTGTTTGCAGTTATTTATCCCTTAGCAATTTATGGAATTGCTCAGTTTGCTCCAAATCACGGAAAAGGAGAAACTATTTCGGTTAACGGAAAAGTGGTTGGATACCAAAAAATTGGTCAGAAATTCGATAAGTCAAATTATTTCTGGGGAAGACCCTCGGCTGTTGATTATAATGCCGCCGGAAGTGCCGGAAGTAACAAAGGGCCAAGCAATGCTGAATATTTGGCTTTGGTTCAAAAAAGAATTGATACGTTTTTAGTTGTTCATCCTTATTTGAAAAAATCTGAAATCCCTTCCGATATGGTTACAGCTTCCGGAAGTGGATTGGATCCGAATATTTCGCCTCAAGGCGCTTTGATCCAGGTGAAACGGGTTGCCAAAGAAAGAAAATTATCTGAGGATAAAGTAAAAGCTTTGGTTGAATCTAAAATTAATACTCCAAAAGTTATGGGAACTCCAACGCTTAATGTGTTGGAATTGAATGTGGCTTTGGATCAGTTGAAATAATTCGATTTTAAACCCGACAGGTTTTAAAAACCTGTCGGGTTTAAAAAAGTAATTTGCTCATTTTATGTCATTGCGAGGAACGAAGCAACCTCACTAACAATTAGACATAAAGTTAATTTTGTAAATGTGGTTGCTTCGTTCCTCGCAATGACAAATTGAGATGTTTAACCAGATCTTACAATTAATACCTACAAGGTTTTAAAAACCTTGTAGGAAACAAAAACGCCTTTTTTACCCCAAATTTTCTAGCCCCGATAGTAGTGGAAATCCTTTTGTGCCGGGGTTCGGCGCAAAAGATTGAAACGAATAGCGGGAAATAGCTCCTAAAAAAATCTACTAAATAATTAATTAACCCTTTTGAGGTTAAACACCACAATTAATAAAATGAAAAAAATAATACTTACTGCTTTAATCGCTTTTGGTTTTAGCAATTTACATGCACAAGAAGAAACAAAAAGTCCGTTTACATTTTCAGGATATGTAGAGACCTATTATAGTTATGATTTTGGAAAACCTGATAATCATACGCGACCAAGTTTTTTTTATAATTATAATAAAAGTAATGAAGTGAATATCAATTTGGGTTTGGCAAAAGTGAATTATTCGAAAGATAATGTTCGTGGAAATTTTGCCTTAATGGCCGGAACTTATGCTGAATATAATATGTCGGCTGAACAAGGTCTATTGAAAAATATTTATGAAGCAAATGTGGGTGTGAAGATTTCTTCAACTCATAATTTATGGATTGATGCGGGAATTATGCCGGCACACATAGGTTTTGAAAGTGCTATTGGTAAAGATTGCCAAACTCTGACCCGAAGCATTCTGGCTGAAAACTCTCCGTATTATGAAACGGGTGTAAAAATTGGTTATACATCTGAGTCCGGAAAATGGTATTTGGCGGGAATGTATTTGAATGGCTGGCAACGTATTGAAAAAGTAAAAGGCAATCATACGCCTGCTTTTGGAACACAGATTACGTATAAACCATCAGACAGAGTTGTTTTAAACTGGAGCACTTATGTTGGAAATGAGCAACCGGATATCGACAAAAAATGGCGTTATTTTAATAACTTTTACGGACAATTTAAAGTAACTGACAAAACAAATGTTACCGCTGGTTTTGATGTTGGTTCGCAACAAGCGGCTAAAAACAGTAATAAATACGACACTTGGTTTTCACCAGTTTTGATTCTGCAATACAAACCAACTGATAAAATTCAATTAGCGGCTCGTGGCGAGTATTATAGTGATGAAAAAGGAGTTATTATTGCAACAGAAACTCCAAATGGTTTTAAAACTTACGGATTTTCAGCTAACTTTGATTACTTAGTTACTGATAATGTAATGTTTAGAGTAGAAGCAAGAAATCTTTCTAGTAAAGATGAAATATTTACAAAAAACAATCTTCCAACGAATACAAATGCGTTTGTAACAACTTCGCTGGCGATTAGTTTCTAGAAAATATTCAGCCACAGATTTCACAGATTAAAAGGATTTTTTTTCGCCACGAATTACACAAATTATCACGAATTATAGTAGTCAAATTAATGTCATTTTTTTAAATAAAATTTGTTTAAATTCGTGTAATTCGGGGCAAATAAATCCACGCAAAGCCATTCAATAATACTTCTAATCTGTGAATCCCGATAGCTATGGGGAGTGGCTAAAAAAATAAAAAAAACTTTGTGACTTAGCGCCTTCGCGGCAAACATATGGAACAGGAAAAAGAAAATAATGCTCAACACTTTCTCGATTTAATTCAGAAATCACGAAAAGGAAAGTTTAAAGTCTACATTGGGATGAGCGCCGGTGTGGGCAAAACTTACCGAATGCTACAAGAAGCACATTCGTTATTGAGGAACGGAATTGATGTAAAAATTGGTTACATCGAAACACATATGCGAAAAGAAACGCATGAACTTTTATCTGGTTTGCCCGTAATTCCGCGGCGAACCATTTTCTATAAAGGCAAAGAGCTCGAAGAACTAGATGTACAAGCGATTATCAATCTTAGACCTGAGGTTGTAATTGTTGACGAATTGGCGCACACAAATGTTGAAGGAAGCAAAAACGAAAAACGCTGGCAGGATGTTCTGGAGATTCTGGAAGCAGGAATCAATGTGATTTCGGCAGTAAATATTCAGCATATTGAGAGTTTGAATGAAGATGTAAAACGTATTACTAATGTTGACGTTCAGGAACGAATTCCAGACAATGTTTTGCGTTTGGCCGATGAAGTGGTGAACATCGATTTAACTTCTGAAGATTTGATTGCGCGCTTGAAGGAAGGAAAAATTTATACTCCGGATAAAATTCAGACGGCTTTGACCAATTTTTTTAAATCAGATCAGATTCTGCAATTGCGAGAATTGGCTTTGAAAGAAGTCGCAAGTCAGGTAGTTCGAAAAGTAGAAAACGAAGTACCTCAACTACATGCTTTACGCCATGAAAAACTGTTGGCTTGTATAAGCAGCAATGATAAAACGGCTAAAATCGTAATTAGAAAAGCAGCACGTTTAGCAAGTTATTATAACGGATCTTGGTATGTTTTGTATGTAGAAACTCCGAAGGAAAGCAGCACTAAAATTGCGTTAGACAAGCAACGCCATTTGATTAATAATTTTAAACTGGCGGTACAATTGGGCGCAGAAGTCATTAAAGTAGAAAACAAAAATATTACAGATGCTATTTTAATGACTGTTGACGAAAAACAAATTACAACTGTATGTATCGGAAAACCGCATTTGAATTTATTTAAAGTAATTTTGTCTACAACAATTTTTAGACGTTTATTAAATAGTCTGTCTTTATCAAATGTTGATCTTGTTATTCTGTCGTAAGAAAAATTTAAACCATATAAGTAATATAAGTTCATTTAATACTGGACGTTAAATTTTTAATCACAAAGGACACAAAGATTTTGCCCTTTCCTTAATTATACGCCCTCTTATATTTTCTTATATTACTTATATGGTTCAAAAAAAATTAAATGTTTTATAAAATGAGAATTAAAACTAAATTGAATCTGGGAGTTGGGTTATTATTTTTACTAATAATAATACTCACATTAGTGAGCGCCTTTTATATTTTCTCTATAAAAAAAGATACTGAAAATATTCTGAAAGCCAATTATAATACACTGGAGTATTCTAGAAACATGCTTTTGTCTTTGGACGAAATCGCTACTAATAAAGAGAATCCTATTATTACTTTTAGAGAAAACCTTCAGAAACAAACACAAAATGTTACTGAAAGGGGAGAGAAAAAAGGAACAGATAGTCTTAAGAGAAATTTTGCTCTTCTGGAAAAAAATAACTCCGATGAGTCTCTTAAAATGCAAATACGACAAGATATTTTTGAGATCATGAAACTCAATATGAATGCTATAAAACAAAAAAGTGATATTGCCCAACATACCGCCGAAACTGCCAATTTATGGATCGCTATTGTGGGAACTTTATGCTTTTTAATTGCGTTTAATTTGCTTGTTAATTTACCTAATAATATTGCAAATCCAATTAAGGAATTAACACAGAGTATTAAGGAAATTGCAAATAAAAATTACTCTGAACGTGTACATTTTACCAATCATAACGAATATGGCGATTTAGCCAAATCGTTTAATACAATGGCTCAAAAACTCGAAGAATATCACGACAGTAATTTGTACAAACTTTTCTTTGAGAAAAAGCGTTTGGAAACTTTAATCAATAATATGCACGATCCTATTATTGGATTGGATCACGAAGGTATCATTTTGTTTGTAAATGATGAAGCCCTGAAAATTATTGGAATGAAACTGGAAGATGTTATCGGAAAATCGGCTTCTACCCTGGCCTTGTCAAATGATTTGATACGTTCGTTGATTTTGAAAGAATCAACAGATTTTCAGAAAAAACAACCAATGAAAATTTTTGCCCACGGAAAAGAAAGTTATTTTGATAAAGAAACCATCAATATTACCATAACTCCAACCGGAGAAGAAAAGGAAATTAATATTGGTGATGTGATTATTCTTCGAAATATTACCTTATTCAAAGAACTTGATTTTGCAAAAACCAATTTTATTGCCACCGTTTCACACGAATTAAAAACACCAATTGCTTCTATAAAACTAAGTCTTCAATTGCTTGAAAATACCAAAACAGGAAATATGAACGACGATCAGAAACAATTGGTCGAAAGCATTAAAGATGATAGTCAAAGGCTACTAAAAATTACAGGAGAACTACTTAACTTGTCACAATTAGAAACAGGTAATATTCAGCTTAATATCGACAAAAGTAATCCGTATGCTATTGTAAATTATGCTGTTGAAGCTGTCAAAGTTCAAGCAGATCAAAAACTAATAAAACTTGTAATTGATGCCGATGAAAACCTGCAAGATGTAAAAGCTGACAGTGAAAAAACAGGTTGGGTTTTAATTAATTATCTTGCAAATGCCATTACCTATTCGTCTGAAAAGAGTACAATTATCATCAGATTAAAACAAGAAAGTAACCAGATTGTATTTCAGGTTATCGACACCGGAAAAGGAATTGACGCGAGATATAAAGACAAAGTTTTTGATAAATATTTCCAGATTCCGGGAAGTCAAAAATCAGGAACCGGATTAGGTTTAGCGATTAGTAAAGAATTCATTGAAGCACAAAATGGTATTATTGGTGTTGAAAGTAATTTAGGTCTGGGAAGTACATTTTGGTTTTCGTTAAAGGTTTAGGTGTTGTTTTATTAATGGAAATTTACATATAGTTTCTACAGAACATTTTTTACTTGTCTTTGTTATTTTTTCTACCGATATTTAACTTCCGGCAGAGTATATCTCGGAGAGATTATATCTAGGTAGAAAGATTCTACATGCGCTATATCTGTCCTGTAGAGACTACATGATATTTTTATTTATTATTGAAATTTCATTCTCAATATTTAGCCAATCTTAATCCAAATATCTCAATTAAAGCCAGGAAATTAATATTTGCTTAAGGTTCAATTAAGCCCAAAATAGTTTGTTCTAACATACGTTACTATTGTAACTTTTAACGATAACAAAAGATGTTTTACAAAGTTATTTCACTAGTGTTTTTATGCAGTTTTTTGAGTGCCAATGCACAACAAAATGACTCTATAACAAAAATTGACAGTACTTCACATAACTTAAAATTCAATTACAAACAATTAATCATTCCAGGTGTATTAATTGGATACGGCGTAATTGGAATTGGAAACGATCAGCTTTTAAGTTTCAACCATCAAATTCAAAATGAAGTTACTGAGGACATTGACAACAAAATCACTATTGATGATTTCTCTCAATATGCACCTGCAGTATCTGTTTATGCTTTGAATGCTTTTGGTGTAAAAGGCAAAAATAACATGCGTGATCGTTCTGTGATATTTGTGACTTCGTATGTTATTATGGCTTCAACCGTTTTGGGATTAAAATCGATTGTACATGAAGAACGCCCAGACGGAAGTTCTAACAATTCATTCCCTTCTGGTCACACAGCAACTGCTTTTGCCGGAGCCGAATTTTTATGGCAGGAATACAAAGACAAATCGATTTGGTACGGAATTGCTGGTTATGCCGTAGCAACAGGAACCGGGCTTTTTAGAATTTATAACAACCGCCATTGGTTAACGGATGTCGTTGCCGGAGCCGGAATTGGGATTTTGAGTACCAAGCTGGCTTATTGGATGAATCCATATATTACCAGAAAACTTTTTAAATCATCTTCTGAAAATAAATCAACTTCTATGGTAATGCCTTTTTATAATGGGCAACAATATGGATTGGGTTTTGTGAAGGTGTTTTAGTTTTTTTATTTGCCACAGATTAAAAAGATTAAAAGGATTTTTTTGAATGGCTTTGTCTAGTTTTTCTGCCACGAATTACACAAATTTGCACAAATTTTATTCAAAATATAATCAATATAATTCGTGCAAATTTGTGTAATTCGTGGCAAACAAATAATCCTTTTAATCTTTTTAATCTGTGGCAAAAAACTTTTTTATGTATTCGAAGTATTATTCTTAATCTCCATCACTTCTCTTTTTACTTCCAGAAGTAAATCTTTCATACTTTGAGATTCGGTTGCTTCGTGACGTTTATCACTGCGTCCGATGTTGCATTCGTATTCCCAGATTTCTAAAATATCAGAAGCTTTAACTTCATAATTCGGATAAAAACGATTGTCAGATTCCAGAACCAAAGCATTCTTTTTATTTTTATTTAAACGCTTATAAACCATTCCCTCATTTTTGGTAATCAGTATATACGTTTTACCATCCATTACCTCTCCCAGCCTTTCTACATAACGGCCAATAATAATAGATCCGTCTTCATGTGGCGGCATTGAATCACCTTCTACAGGAAAACCTCTGTGTTTGCCAGGTCCTAAAAACGGAAGTGAAATTTGCTGCAGACTCTCAATATATTCCGGATCGGCATACCCGTTCAGATAACCTGCTTTTGCTTTTTGAGATACAATTTCGATATAATTCTCCCCGAATCTGTCTACTTGTATAGGCAAAATAAGTCGATTACCTTCTAATTTTATCAAATTTTCTATGTCTATCTTTCGTATATCGACAGACAATAGTAAATCAATACTAGTATGAAAATATAAGGCAATCTGCTTTAAGATATCATACGGTGCTTCGGATGTTCCGTCTTCGTATTTAACATATCTTCCTCGGGTAATTCTAAGGTTTTCAGCTAATTTCTCCTGCGATATTTTATGCTTAACCCTCAATGCTCTGATGTTATCTGAAAATAAAGACATAATTAATTTGTTATAATTTAGAACAACAAATATATAAAAAAATGTTATCATCTGTACTAATTTTGTTGTTACAAAAATGAAAAAATGGCAAGGGCAATTGTACACATGGATTTGGATACTTTTTTTGTATCCTGCGAAAGGCTAACCAACTCACAATTAAATGGTATTCCGTTGATTATTGGTGGTGGCGATCGCGGCGTTGTAGCCTCTTGTTCGTATGAAGCCCGCTATTTTGGAGTCCGTTCTGCGATGCCTATTCACATGGCAATGAAACTTTGCCCGCAAGCCAAAATCATAAAAGGCGATATGGAATTATACTCTCAATTATCGCATGACGTTACGCAGGTTATTCAGGAAAAAGCACCGATTATGGAAAAAGCCAGCATCGACGAATTTTATCTGGATATTACCGGAATGGATCGTTTTCACGGAAGTTATAAATGGACTGATGAATTGGCAAAATCAGTTATTAGAGAAACCGGACTTCCTATTAGTTTTTCATTATCCATAAATAAAACCGTTTCTAAAATTGCAACTGGCGAAGGAAAACCAAAAGGAAATTTAGAAATCCCGGAAGAAAATGTACAAGCTTTTTTAAACCCGTTATCGATTCAAAAAATTCCTATGGTCGGAACGGTCACTTTTCAGCTTTTATCCAGAATTGGTATTCGAACCATACAAACTTTATCTGAAATGCCTGCCGAAGTATTGCAACGCATGATTGGTAAAAATGGGCTGGATATTTGGAAAAAAGCCAATGGAATCGACAACACACCTGTTGAACCTTATAGCGAAAGAAAATCAATTTCTACTGAAAGTACTTTTTCTCAAGATACAATTGATATTGAAAAACTCAAAAGAATACTTATCGGAATGGTCGAAAAACTGGCTTTCCAACTTCGGTCTGAGCAATGGTTAACCTCAACAATTACCGTTAAAATACGCTACGCCAATTTTGATACCGAAACCAAACAATGCAAAATTGCTTATACCTCGGCAGATCATATTCTGACCAAAAATGTAATGGAACTTTTTGATAAAGTTTACCAGCGTCGTATGCGATTGCGTTTGATTGGTATTCGCTTTAGCGGATTGGTTCGGGGTACCTATCAAATTGATCTTTTTGAAGATACTCAGGAAATGTTGTCACTTTATGATGCGATGGACCGAATGAAAAAACGTTATGGTTTTGATGCCGTAATGCGTTGTGCCGGAGCTCATTTTAAACCCAATAATAAAGACGAAATTTTAAAACGTATTAAATAAAATCATGTATCTCAACTGTCATTCTTACCACTCTCTGCGTTACGGCACGATTTCTCTTGATGATCTGATCGATCAGGCGGTTTCTTGCGGTATAAAAGCAATGGCACTTACAGATATTAATACTGTAACGGGAATTTATGATTTTATAAGAGCATGTGACAAAGCGGAAATTAAACCTCTTGTGGGAATAGAATTTCGCTCTAATCATCAATTTCGATATATTGGCTTAGCCAAAGACACTAACGGACTCGGCGAAATGAATCGTTTTTTGACGGATCATAATTTCAGCGGAGAATCTTTGCCACTGATTGCTCCTAAATTCGAATCGGTTTTTGTTATTTATACTTTAGAAAATGCTCCTGCAGTACTTCGTGAAAATGAATTTATCGGAGTTCGCCCTGAGGAAGTTTCCAGACTTTTTACTTCAAAACATAAAAGTAAAATATCTAAAATGGTGATTCTTCAATCTGTTACTTTCAGTACCAAAAAAGAATTCAATCTTCACAAAATTCTGCGCGCGATTGATACTAATATCATTTTATCAAAACTAACAGAAGCTGACTATTGCAAAACTTCTGAGAAAATACTCCCTTTAGAATGGCTGCTGCCTTATTATGAAAACTATCCTGAAATTATAACCAACACGCAGTACATAATAGATTCCTGCAATTTTCAATATGATTTTAAAACTCCTAAAAACAAGAAATTTTATACTGAAAATCGTCAGACTGATATCGCAAAACTGACTCAATTAGCCCATGAGGGATTATTATGGCGCTATGGCAAAGATCACAAAGAAGCAAAAGCACGTGTCGAAAAAGAACTTAAAGTTATTGATGAACTTGAATTTAGTGGATATTTTTTAATCACCTGGGATATTGTTCAATATAGCAACAGTCAGGGTTTTATGCATATTGGCCGAGGCAGCGGTGCTAATAGTATCATTGCATATTGTCTGGGAATTACTGATATATGCCCAATAGAACTTGATTTATATTTTGAGCGTTTTTTGAATTTAAATCGAAAAAGTCCTCCCGATTTTGATATTGATTGGAGCTGGAAAGAACGCAATACCATTTTAGACTATATTTTTAATAAATATGGTCGCGATCATGTTGCTTTTTGCGGAACCAATGTAGAATTCAAACATCGCTCTATTTTTAGGGAAGTCGGAAAAGTATTTGGTCTTCCAAAAGAAGAATTAGATATGTTAGCCAAAAATCCGATGGCATTACATGAAACTAATTCCATCGTAAAATTGGTTCAGGAATACAGCATCATGATGAATAAATACCCAAATCAGCGCAGTATGCACGCTTGCGGAATTATCATTTCTGAAGAACCTATTACCAATTATACACCTCTGGAAATGCCTCCAAAAGGATTTCCAATCGTGCTTTTTGACATGCATATTGCCGAAGAAATTGGTTTTGAAAAATTCGATATTCTAAGTCAGCGTGGTATTGGTCATATTGATGATAGCGTAAAACTAATCGAAAAAAATAGAGGAATCAAAGTCAATATTCGAGATACTTCGATTTCTAAAGATGAAGCTATATGTAATATTTATTTGGCTCAAGGCCGAACTATTGGCTGCTTTTATATCGAAAGTCCTGCCATGCGCGGATTATTACGCCGACTGAATTGTGATAATTATAAAATTCTGGTTGCGGCTTCTTCGATTATTCGGCCGGGAGTTGCACAATCCGGAATGATGAAAGAATATATTTTTCGCCATAACAATCCGGATCAGTTTGAATATTTTCATGAGGTTTTTAAAGAACATCTTGGCGAAACTTATGGCATTATGGTCTATCAGGAAGATGTTATCAAAATTGCCCAGCATTATGGAGGTCTTCCCGCAGCTGATGGCGATATCCTGCGTCGCGCCATGTCCGGAAAAGGACGCTCTAAAGAAGCTTTGCAAAAAGTAAAAGATAATTTCTTTGCTTGCTGTGCTGAGAAAGGACATCCTGAAGGGCTTAGTCAGGAAATTTACCGTCAGATCGAATCCTTTGCCGGGTTTTCATTTTGTAAAGCACACTCGGCTTCTTATGCCGTAGAAAGTTACCAAAGTTTATACCTCAAGATTAATTATCCTGTAGAATTTATGACGGCAGTAATCAATAATCAAGGCGGATTTTACAGAACCGAAGTTTATGTACACGAAGCTCGAATGTCTGGTGGAACAATTCTTAATCCGTGCGTGAATAAAAGTGAATATCAAACTACCGTATACGGCACAAGTATTTATTTAGGTTTTATGCATTTGCAAAGTTTAGAATCAAAAACGGCTCATTTAATTGAATCAGAAAGAGAGAAAAATGGCGATTATCTTTCTTTAGAAGATTTTATTCAACGCATTCCTATTGGGATTGAAAGCATGAAAGTTTTGATTTTTATAGATGCTTTCCGATTTACAGGAAAAACTAAAAATCAGCTTTTGGTCGTTGCAAGTTTGCTTCTAAACAATTTTAAACCCGAAAACAGAAGTTTGATGCTCCTGCAGGAACCAGTTAAGGAATACAAACTTCCTACTCTGGAACGTTCTTTATATGAAGATGCTTTTGATGAAATTGAATTGCTGAGTTTTCCTGTTTCATGTACTGTTTTTGACCTCTTGCAAACCAAATATCGCGGAGATATCATGGCTAAAGATTTAGTGGTTCATCATAAAAAACAGGTTCGGATGCTGGCATATTTAATCTCCAGAAAACAAGTTCCGACTAAAAAAGGCACCATGTATTTTGGAACCTGGATTGATCATGAAGGTTCTTATTTTGATACCGCCCATTTTCCGGATAGTCTGGCACAATATCCTTTTCAGGGAGGCGGCTGTTATCTTTTGTTAGGAAATGTAGAAGTTGATTATCATTTCCCTACAATTACAATAACTAAAATGGCCAAGATGCCTTTTATTCCTGATCCGCGTTATATGGATGCCAAAGATCAGTTTAAAACACAACGTCAAATTAAGGAAGATGTCAGTCCAACACATAGAGCACCATATCCGCAGGGACATGAAATCAATTTACCAAGACATCGAATGAAATTTCAAAATAAAACAAATTGAGGTTAATTTTTAAACACATAGAAACATAGATTTTATGTGCAAAAAAGGAGACAAAAAGAAATACATTTCTTTCACATAGATAGCTATGTGTATTTTAAATAAGTGAAACGCCTTTTTTAAGTAAACAAAAGCTATGTTTCTATGTGTTAAAACAATTACACCTAAAAGGTTATGTTAAATTTTTAAATAACAAAAGAAGAATTTACGTTATATACAGATGAAAAAACTGGAATATGCCATAGTAGATATCGAAACCACAGGCGGAAACGCCAGTGGCAGCTGCATTACAGAAATCGCCATTGTTATTCATGACGGGATAAATGTGATCGACCGTTTTGAAACGCTTGTGAATCCGGAAAAGGAAATACCAATTGCTATTTTTGGATTAACAGGTATAAATAATGAAATGGTAGCCAATGCACCTATATTTGATGATATTGCAGAGAAAGTACTGGAAATGCTTACTGATCGTATTTTTGTTGCGCATAATGTCAACTTCGATTATTCATTCGTACGTCACCAACTTGAACAAGCGGGGTTTAAGTGGACGGCGAGAAAATTGTGTACCGTTCGCGCAGCAAGAAAAATCAAACCTGGTTTGGGATCATACAGTTTAGGAAATCTTTGCAATTCATTAGATATATCTTTAGAAAACAGGCACCGTGCCGGAGGTGATGCAGATGCTACCGCTATATTGTTTTCCCGATTACTGGAATGGGACGATGAGGGCCATATTGAAAAAATGATCAAAAATACGGCACAAGATCAGCGCTTACCGCCTAACCTTCCTCCCGAAGATTTTAATAACTTACCCGAAAAACCAGGTGTATATTATTTTTATAATGAGGTAAAAAAAGTAATTTATGTGGGAAAAGCGGTTAATATAAAAAAACGTGTTGCCTCTCATTTTAGCGGACATAAAATTAATCCGCAAAGGCAACATTTCTTGCGGGATATTTACTCTATTTCCTTTGAAGTTTGTGGCAACGAATTAATGGCTCTTTTATTAGAATGTACCGAAATTAAACACCTTTGGCCAACTTACAATAGAGCTTTAAAACGTTTTGAACCAAAATTCGGATTATATCAATATGAAGCCCGCAACGGATATAAATATTTGGCAATCGGGAAACTCAATAAATTTCAGTCCTGTATTGAGCATTTCAGTAGTTTACATGAAGGAACAAATATACTACGGAGTCTGGCAGAACAATTTGAAATTGATTATAGATTTTGCAAATATTCAAGACCTGAAGAAGGAGAAATATTTCAAAATAATGATATAAAAGATTTGCCGGATGTTTCGCTCCACAATGAGCAAGTCGACAATGCTATTGATTTTTTATTAAACAACAGACCCACTTTTGCGATTATAGAAAAAGGAAGAACAGCGCACGAACGAAGTTGTATCTGGATAGAAAATGGTCACTTTTATGGTATGGGATATATTCCTTTAGATGTTGCGATTACTGATCCTTCAGAAGTAAAAAATTATACTACGCCTTATAAAAGCAATCAATACATTGTGCAATTGATTTTTGCTTATGCAGAGAAAAATCCCCGAAAAGTTTTTTTCAACAAGAACTTGCTAAAATCAAGGGTATGAAATTAATCTAATTTTTAAAATAGAGCTATAAACTTAAAGTATTGACTTATGACACTATTTAGCGATACCGAATTATTTGCCACAGGTTTAAAAGGAAAAAAAATATTTGACCTGCCTGATGCAGAACTTATTTTGATCGATAACTTTTTTACCAAAGAAGAATCTGATCGTTTTTATGAAAAAATACTTCATCAAACTAAATGGAGAGAATATGAAATGGAAATGTATGACAAAATTGTTACAGCTCCTCGAATGATTTCCTGGTATGAAGACAAAGATAATGTTGGTGCAGATCAAAATGGTCCTGACTGGACTTATGAATTATTAACTATTAGAGGCCGTGTTGAAAAAGAAACTCAGCTTGAATTTAATAGTCTGTTGCTCAATTTATATCGAAATGGCAATGATGGAGTCTCATGGCATAGCGACAAAGAACATAACTCCGGACCAAACCCGATTATTGCTTCGGTAACTTTTGGAGAAACCAGAATGTTCAGACTTCGCCATAAATTTCGCAAAGAGATTCCGCAAGTAGAAATTCCTTTACATCACGGTTCTTTTTTATTAATGGCAGGAACAACCAATAGTTTCTGGCAGCATCAGATTCCTAAAACGGCCAAAAATGTGTTGCCCAGAATCAATTTAACCTTTAGACGAACTAACCGAAGTGAATGATTTGTAAATCACTTAAAAGGAGTTTTTTTTGACTCCAAAACGATGAGGAAAATTCCTCCTCAAAAAGTTAAAATACTCACTGTGTGAACCTTTTATTAGGCAGACCTTATCTTTTTTACTACTTTTGCAACCTTTTTTTACATATACAATACCAAAATGGCTTATTCAAACAATGATTTAACGCGTTTTTTAGATGCGCAAAACAAACTTTATCTTACTGCTTTTTCTGAAATCAAAAAGGGAAAAAAAGAAACTCACTGGATGTGGTTTATTTTCCCTCAGATTAAAGGATTAGGCAAGAGTGATACTGCAAATCTTTATGCCATTAACGATCTAAAAGAAGCAACCGAATATTTAGAACACCCTATTTTAGGGAAACATCTTATAGAAATTTCTGAGCTATTTTTGACTTTTAAAAGAAAATCAGCTGATGGAATTTTAGGAGATTTAGATGCTCGCAAATTGCGTTCTTCTATGACACTTTTCTCTTTGACAGAAAATACAAATCCAGTATTTCAGGAAATATTGGATGCCTTTTTCTCCGGAGAAACAGATCCTCTTACCTTGTCTATTATTAATTCAACTATAAAATCATCTGTCGAAACTGAATTGGTGTAATTTATACTAACAGCTTTTATTAGATTATTTAAATTAAAAGACACTACGTTTTTTGCTTTTGCAAATTAGTAGTGTTTTTTTTTAGCCACAGATTTTATGGATTAAACGGGTTTACACAGATTTTTTATTCCTCAATAATAGAATACAAAAAATGCCTTGCTAAAAACAAGGCATTTTTCTTTATTTTAAAAACTTAGAAACTTAGTATCTCAGCGACTTAGCACCTTTCCTTTATTCTTCTTTCGGTTTTGTTAAGTAATACACCGGAATTCCTGTTAGCATAATTAATACTCCCCAGCCACAAGTTGAAAATTTTGTTATTAATAATGACACACAAATTGCTGCTGCAATCACGATATACAACATTGGTAAAAACGGATATCCAAAGGCTTTATAAGGTCTTTCCATATCTGGCATTTTTTTACGTAAAATAAAGATTCCATAGATTGTTAGTATGTAAAAAATTAATACAATGATGATCACAAAATCTAATAAATCACCATATTTACCTGTCAGACACAAAGCCGAAGCCCAAATACATTGTGCCCAAAGTGCCCAGGCCGGAACACTTGATTCGTTTAAAACAGCGGCTTTTTTGAAAAATAAACCATCTTTTGCCATTGTATAATATACTCTTGCACCAGCCATAATTAATCCGTTGTTGCAGGCAAAAGTCGAAATCATAATCATGATTGCAATTATCAACGTTCCGATGTTTCCAAAAATATAATGTGAAGCTACAACTGCTACTCTATCTGATTTTGCAGTCGCAATTTCGTTTAACGGAACTACTGCCAGATACATCAAATTTGTCAAGACATAAATAATAGTCACAATAAAAGTTCCTAAAAACAAACTGAAACCTACATTACGTTTTGGATTTTTAATTTCTCCTGCGATAAAAGTCACACCATTCCAAGCGTCACTTGAGAATAATGATCCAACCATTGCAGCAGAAATTCCAGTAATCAAAGCACGTCCGCCAATTGGCAGCCACGAACCATTCTCTGCATTATATGAACGCGGTGTCCAGGCATCTGTCCAGTTGGCATCCCAAATTGAAGCTTTTGCGCCTAATGTTAGTCCAAAGACAATTAAACCCAACAATGATAATATTTTGATAATCGTTAGAACCGTCTGGAGAATTTTTCCGTTTTTTACACCGCGGCTATTAATAAAAGTCAATATAACAATCGTAACAATTGATACTAGCTGCGCGGCATTGAGTTTAAAAGAACCTACCTCATAAAGTACATTCTCATCACTTAAAGGCTCATAAAGATAAGCGGCGAACTTTGAGAATGCTACTCCAACGGCAGCAATAGTTCCGGTTTGAATTACAGCGAAAAAACTCCAACCGTATAAAAATGCAATTAGTTTATTGTATGCTTCTTTAAGATATACATACTGTCCTCCGGCTTTTGGGAACATCGCACTCAACTCGCCGTAACTTACTGCGGCTATAATAGTAATCAATCCGGAGATCAGCCAAATTAGTGTTAGCCATCCGGCAGATCCTACTTGTCTGGCAATGTCAGCACTTACAATAAATATCCCAGATCCAATCATAGAACCTACAACAAGCATGGTTCCGTCTAGTAATCCGAGTTCTCTTTTAAAATTTTCCTGGTCGTTTTCTTGCATCTTTTTGGTTTTTGGGTTGGTTAAAGATATACTTTTTTCTGAAATTTTATAACTCTGATTATTAGATTATAAATAGTTCCTATTATTCTATTTCAATCATAAAATCCGAGTAAACGAAATCGATATAATTTCAAAATGATATTTAACCGCAACATCTTTTCAAAGTGGCCTTTCTAGCATCTTTCTTAAGTTAAACAAAAAAAGCTAATCCTCAAGAAAACTTTACTATTACCATAAATTGTTTAATATTAGCTTTCTAAATGAAAAAAGACCTAAACTAATTTGCATTAAGTAAAAAAAACAAACTCAATTAATTAAAAATCAATAAATTACAACACAAAACAAGCGAAAAATAATTTAACAAGAAAAGGCAAACCATTTGTAAAACTCTATTATTTTTTCACTAAATTTGGGATAGAAGTTAATCAGCCATACATTTTCGAATATTTTATTAACAATTGTTTACCTTTTACCTATTAAACAATACTCAAAAAAAATTATAAAAACAGAGAAAAACCGCTTACAAAGCAACCTTTGCAAGACAGAAAATCAATCATTAACCTACAAAACAAGAAATCATGTCTAAGGTCTATTCTTTTAAGAAATTACGTTTTCCTAATGTTTTTATTCTTTTATTAATAGTATTCATTTCTTGTGCTTTATTAATTTGTATTAACTTTTTTACCATCAAAATTTTATCTGCCAACAGAGCATATGTTAATGGTGAATCACATTATTCAAAAGGACAAAAAGATGCATCGCGTCATCTTATAACTTATCTTTTTACCAAAGACAAAAATCAATGGAGATTATATCAGCAAGAATTAAAGGTTCCGCAAGGAGATGGTATTGCGCGTGAAACACTTTTAAAAATAGGCGATAATGAAACAGTCCGAAAAGGATTGCTTGCAGGTAGAAATCACAAGGATGATCTAAACGACTTAGTTTGGTTGTTTGTGAACTTCAAACAAGTTTCTTATTTATCAAAAGCTATAAACGAATGGGGTCAGGGAGATAAACTAATATCTAAACTATTTGTTATTGGAGAACAAATCAATGCTAAAATAGATCACAATATCTTGACTATCGCTGATCAAAAAAGATTCCTTCAGGAAATTAGCACTATAAGTGACAAACTTACTATTAACGAGCGAAACTTCTCGAATACACTAGGTGAGGGAACTAGAAAAATAAAAAGTTTACTTACGATTTTTAACATCATTTTTATACTAATTATTATTTGTAGTGTTTGTCTTTATTATTCAATAATGGTAAAACGATTAATTTGTTCCAAAAAAGAAACTGAAGCTAAAAACGCAAACCTAATACATGTCAATCACGAGCTTGATCGCTTTGTTTATAGTGCTTCGCACGATTTAAGATCTCCTATAACCTCTTTAAAAGGTTTAATTGAAATTACACAATTAGAAGACGATGTTAATCAAATAAAAGAGTATTTAAATTTAATGCATCAAAGTCTTGCCAAACAAGATCAATTTATAAGTGACATTATTGATTATTCTAAAAACAAACGAAAACAAATTATAATGGAACCTGTTAGTCTGCAGGAATTGTTCAATGAAGCGATCTCACAGTTAATGCACATTGAGAATGCAAACAAAATTACTTTCAAACAAGAATTATTAGTTGACCAAATTCAAAGCGATAGTTTGCGTTTAAAAATCATTATCAGCAATTTACTTTCAAATGCGATAAAATACGCCGACAGCAACAAACAAGAAATGTATATTTCTATAAAAACTTATATTCAGGAAGGTTTTAATAAAATTGAAATCACTGATAACGGAATTGGTATTAATGATGAATTCAAAGATTATATTTTTGAAATGTATTATGGCACGAACAAAAACAAAGGATCTGGCTTAGGTCTTTATATTGTAAAAGAAGCTCTGGATAATATTAAAGGAAACATTTCTGTGTTTTCAGAAAGCAATATTGGCAGTAAATTTATTGTCACAATTCCAAACGCATATGGAACTTAAACCTTTATTTTTGTTAATTGAAGACAACCTGATCGACCAGCTTGTTACGAAACAACTACTAAAAAAAATACTTGGTGTTGAAGACGTAATTATTGCCAATAACGGAAAAGAAGGAATTCAATGGCTCAACAATAATAGAAAAAGGAACAATCAACTGCTTATTATCTTACTAGACATTCAGATGCCAATAATGAACGGCTTTGAGTTTCTGGAAGCATTTCATAAACTTAGTAACGAATTAAAGAAAGGAGTTCAAATTTATGTGCTTTCATCAACCTTAGATCCTGATGAAATTAGCCAAATAGAAGGAAATCAATATGTAACTGATTTTTTAAACAAACCATTTCCAATTGAAGAATTAAAAAACAAACTTTTTGAGCCTGAAAAGCTATTGTAAAACGCGATTTACCTGCGAAAAAGTTCTTTCGTAATAAGGTTCTTTGGTCGAAGAAATCATTACTCCGCCATGTGTTGAAGAGTGAACAAATTTAATTTCTCCCTCTAATACTTCAATCACCATTCCAACATGATTAATTTGTCGTCTTCCATTGGTTTTAAAGAAAATCAAATCACCTTTCTGCGCTTCTTCTGAATTGACTTTCATACCAATTCGAGATTGCTCAATAGAACTTCTTGGAAGCTTAATATCAAAATTATTAAAAGTACAAATCATTAGTCCTGAACAATCAAATCCTGCCCTCGTTGTTCCTCCCGATCGATATCTTATCCCAATATTTTCGGTTGCATTTACAATCAATTGATTTACTAAATCAGAATGATTACTTACTTTAAATACTGTAGTTGTATCTTTTTTAATTTCTGAATTATCAGCAACCTGACTTGGAGTTGATAAACTATCATTGCTTTGCAGAGTTGTTGACAAACCTGCTGCAGCATCAGCTTTTTCTTTTGAAGTACGAA
This sequence comes from uncultured Flavobacterium sp., assembly GCF_963422545.1. Lineage (NCBI taxonomy): Bacteria > Pseudomonadati > Bacteroidota > Flavobacteriia > Flavobacteriales > Flavobacteriaceae > Flavobacterium > uncultured Flavobacterium sp. The sequence continues at coordinate 398,704 of NZ_OY730245.1, read as the reverse complement.
TTTTCAAAACATAACCTACTGCTAACTTTCCTTTGATAAACGGATTTTGTTTTTCCAGCTCTTTAACCGTTATCCCGTACTTTTTTGCAATTGCATATTTCGTTTCTTTCTGCTGTACCTCAACAACTACTTCAACATCTGTTGTTGTTGGAATAATTTCTGGCTTTGTAGTTTCTAAAGTTGTTCCGGTATTCTCTGCAACCTGGGTTTCAGACGCAATAGAACTATCTTTTATTTGCTGATCTGCTTTTTCTTTTGAAGTTCTAATCTTTAAAACAGATCCTACAGGTAGTTTCTTTTTGACAAATGGATTTTGACGTTCCAATTCTGCAACTGTTATTCCGTATTTTTTTGCAGTCAGATATTTTGTTTCTTTTGGTTTTACCTCAACAACAACTTCAACATCTGTAGAAGAAATTATTTCCGGCTTCTCTATATTCTGATTTTTCGTTGTCTTTTCATTGGATACAATAGCAGTAGAAGGAATATTAAGTTTCTGTCCTATTTTCAAATCTTCATTTTCTAACGAAGGATTTGCTTTCTTTAATTCATCAACTGAGATATTATATTTTTTTGAAATTACCCAAAGATTTTCTTTTTCCCGTACTTCGTGCTGACCTGAATTTGGAATCACTGCAGGAGTTGCATTGGCAGCAATTTCAGTTTTTTTCGTAGTACCTTTTTTATTATTATTCGGTATTAAGAGAACCGAATTTAATTTTAAAACTTTAGGCGCATTGGGATTAGCTTCTTCAATGTCTTTAGTTTTTACTCCATATTTTTTAGCAATTACAGTAAGGTTTTCTCCTTTTGAGATTTTATGTTTGACAAATTTTTCCTGAGAAAAAGCTCCAACACTAAAAAAAAACAATACTATAATTAATCTAAAAACCATATTTACCTATTAAAGTTTATTAATCCTTTTTTAAGTTTAGATAATATTTTAAACTCAAAAAAAACAAATATATTACCCAAAAAGGCGAATTTAACTCTTTAAACTAAAAAACAAACCTTTTTTAACAACTAATTTACTTCAACTTAACAAGCTCTGCGTAAAAATTGAGCCAACATTTTGAATTGCAGTTTTTTAGAAATAATCACAAAATTCATAAAAACTGAAAATAATTCATCTTTTTAACTTGTAAGAAAATTACTTTGTGTTTTTCTTTTGTTTTAGATACTTTCAATTTCCCAAAATTTAAAAAAAATTACCAACACCGTCATCAATAATATCTTAATTAAGGAAATTTAAAAATACAAAACCAAATTGCGTTGAAACTTTATCTCAAGAATCAGATCTGGTTAAAGCAACTGAGCAAATTTCCTTGTTTTAAAATAAATCTTCTTTTAAAAATGAATGCCCTAGCCCAGATGGAAGCGGCATCCTTTTTCTGTCCGCCGCGGCGGACAGAAAAAGATATAGCGGATCCCGAAGCCTCGGGAGAAATAGCTCCTAAATAAAAAAACGCCCTGTTTTCACAGAGCGTTTTTAGTTATCATTGAATCTTAAAGATTAAGCTTTTCCTGCAGCAATTAAATTTAATGCTGAACCTGCAACGAACCAGCCAATCTGACCAGCGTTGTAAGTATGGTTTGCCAGAATAATATTTTTTGTACCATCTGCATGAACGAATTCTAATGTTAATGGTTTTCCTGGAGCAAACTCAATTAAATCAGTAAAATTAATTGTATCATTTTCCTGGATTTTATCATAATCTGCCTCATTTGCAAAAGTCAATCCTAAAAGTCCTTGTTTTTTAAGGTTAGTTTCGTGGATACGAGCAAAAGATTTTACCAATACCGCTTTAACTCCTAAGAAACGTGGTTCCATTGCAGCATGCTCACGAGATGAACCTTCACCATAATTATGATCTCCCACAACAATAGATGGAACTCCAGCCGCTTTGTATGCACGAGCTACAGAAGGAACTGCATCGTATTCTCCTGTTAATTGATTTTTAACAGAGTTTGTTTTTTGGTTGAATGCATTTACAGCACCAATCAACATATTGTTAGATATATTATCTAAATGTCCGCGGAAACGTAACCATGGTCCAGCCATAGAAATATGATCTGTTGTACATTTTCCGAATGCTTTGATTAATAGTTTAGCACCTGTAATGTTTTTACCATCCCAAGGATCAAACGGAGCTAACAATTGCAAACGCTCAGATGTTGGACTTACAACAACCTGAACTCCTGAACCGTCTTCAGCAGGCACCTGGAATCCCGGATCTTTAACGTCAAATCCTCTTGGAGGCAATTCGTCTCCTGTTGGAGCTTCAAGTCTTACTTCTTCTCCATCTTCGTTGATTAAAGTATCTGTTAACGGGTTAAAGCCCAGATCTCCTGCGATTGCCATAGCGGTAACTAATTCCGGAGAACCTACGAAAGCTAAAGTATTTGGGTTACCATCTGCACGTTTTGAGAAGTTACGGTTGAAAGAGTGAACGATAGTATTTCTTTCTTCTTTCTCTGCTCCTTCTCTGTCCCACATACCAATACATGGTCCGCAGGCATTAGCAAAAACGGTTGCACCAATTTTTTCAAAAGTATCAATAAACCCATCTCTTTCAATTGTATAACGAACTACTTCTGAACCCGGAGTAATTGTAAATTGAGATTTAGTTTTTAAGTTTTTAGCACTTACTTGTCTGGCCAAAGAAGCTGCACGAGAAATATCCTCGTAAGAAGAGTTTGTACAAGAACCTATTAAACCAACCTGAATTTGTAATGGCCAGTTGTTTTTGATTGCTGCTTCTTTCATTTTAGAAATTGGAGTAGCTAAATCTGGCGTAAAAGGTCCGTTTAAGTGTGGCTCTAATTCAGTTAAGTTGATTTCGATAACCTGATCAAAATATTTTTCAGGATTAGCATAAACTTCCGGATCTCCTGTTAAGTAAGAAGCTACTTTATCAGCAGCATCAGCAACATCTGCTCTGTTTGTAGAACGCAGGTAACGACTCATTGAATCATCGTAACCAAAAGTTGAAGTTGTAGCTCCAATCTCAGCACCCATGTTACAAATAGTACCTTTACCGGTACAAGACATAGAAGTTGCACCTTCACCAAAATATTCAACGATTGCACCAGTACCACCTTTTACAGTAAGAATACCGGCAACTTTAAGAATAACATCTTTAGGAGCTGTCCATCCTGATAATTTACCAGTTAATTTTACTCCAATTAATTTAGGAAATTTTAGTTCCCAAGCCATACCAGACATAACATCTACCGCATCGGCTCCACCAACACCAATAGCGACCATTCCTAAACCACCTGCATTTACAGTGTGAGAATCGGTACCAATCATCATTCCTCCTGGGAAAGCATAATTTTCAAGTACTACCTGGTGAATAATTCCGGCTCCCGGTTTCCAGAAACCAATTCCGTATTTATTTGAAACTGACGATAAGAAATCGAAAACTTCGTTGCTTTGTGTTTTTGCTCTTGCCAAATCGGTTGCGGCATCTACTTTTGCCTGAATCAAGTGATCACAGTGAACCGTTGTAGGCACTGCTACTTTAGGCTTTCCAGCGTGCATAAATTGCAATAATGCCATTTGAGCAGTTGCATCCTGACACGCTACACGATCAGGTGCAAAATCAACATAATCTACTCCTCTTCCAAACGCCTTCGTTGGATTTCCATCCCAAAGGTGATTATACAAAATTTTCTCTGTTAAAGTAAGTGGACGACCAACAATCTCGCGTGCTTTGTCAACACGCCCTGGCATGTTCTCATACACTTTTTTAATCATTTCAATATCAAAAGCCATAAGTTATAATTGTTTTTGTTTTTTTTATTTTGAACATGACAAGGTACAAAAAATAGAAAAGCCGTAAAAGAAAAAGCCCGAGTTTATACTCGGGCTTTTGAATTATGATTAACGAATCATTGATTACATAACTAACAGCTTATGAGATGGTGCAAACCTAGTCAGGTTAATACCTTCTACCGCAGCTGTATACTCATCCATAGTAGGTGTTCTACCAAGAACTGTAGATAACACTACAACTGGTGTTGATGAAAGCAATGACTCTCCTTTTTTACCTTCAGAATCTTCTACAACTCTTCCTTGGAAAAGACGAGTAGAAGTTGCCATTACAGTATCTCCTTTTGCTGCTTTTTCCTGGTTACCCATACAAAGGTTACAACCTGGACGCTCTAAATACAACATGTTCTCGTATTCAGTACGAGCTGCACCTTTAGGCGCGCTATCGTTAAATTCGAAACCAGAGTATTTTTGTAAAACTTCCCAGTCACCTTCAGCTTTAAGTTCGTCTACGATATTATATGTAGGCGGTGCTACTACAAGTGGCGCTTTGAACTCAACTTTACCGTGTTGATCTTCTATGTTTTTAAGCATTTGAGCCAAAATCTTCATATCTCCTTTATGAACCATGCAAGATCCAATAAATCCAAGATCTACTTTTTTCTCTCCTCCATAAAAAGATAGAGGTCTGATTGTATCGTGAGTATATCTTTTAGAAACATCAATATTATTTACGTCCGGATCAGCAATCATAGGCTCAATAATCTGATCAAGATCTACAACAACTTCAGCATAATACTTCGCGTTTGCATCTGGAGTCAGCGCTGGTTTCTCAGCTGATTTTATTTCTGTAATTCTCTTATTTGCTTTGTTTATCAATCCCTGAAGAACTTGTTTTTCATTGTCCATTCCTTTGTCGATCATGATCTGGATTCTACCTTTTGCAATCTCTAAAGATTCAATCAAAGTATCATCTTCAGAAATACAAATAGAGGCTTTCGCTTTCATTTCTGCAGTCCAATCTGTAAAGGTAAATGCCTGATCAGCTGTAAGAGTTCCAATGTGAACCTCAATGATTCTACCTTGGAATACGTTCTCACCACCAAACTTTTTAAGCATTTGCGCTTGTGTAGCATGAACCACATCACGGAAGTCCATATAACCTTTCATCTCTCCCTTAAATGTCACTTTCACAGATTCCGGAATTGGCATTGAAGCCTCACCAGTAGCAAGTGCAAGAGCAACAGTCCCTGAGTCAGCACCAAAAGCAACACCTTTAGACATTCTTGTATGAGAGTCACCACCAATAATGATAGCCCACTCGTCTATTGTAATATCATTTAAAACCTTATGAATTACATCAGTCATTGCATGATAAGCTCCTTTAGGGTCACGAGCAGTGATTAAACCGAAATCGTTCATGAATTTCATCAATTTTGGAATATTTGCCTGAGCTTTTTTATCCCAAACTGAAGCTGTGTGACAACCAGATTGGTAAGCACCGTCAACGATTGGCGAAATTACTGTAGCAGCCATAGATTCTAATTCCTGAGCAGTCATAAGACCAGTCGTATCTTGAGAACCTACAATATTAACTTCTACACGAACATCTGAACCTGCATGAAGTACTTTACCAGGAGCAATTCCAACAGCATTTTTGTTGAAGATTTTTTCTACCGCTGTAAGACCTTGTCCTTCAATAGAAATCTCTTTTGATGGAGCAAATACAAGAGGAGCCTCAATATCTAAAATTTTCGCCGCTAATGTTTGAAGTTTTTTACCAAAAACAATTGCATATGATCCTCCAGCTTTTATAAATTCCATTTTCTGAGGCGTGAATGCCTTAGAAATATCAATTAGTTCTTTATCGCCGTTATAAAGTTTCTTAGTTTTTGTGTTTATTGTAAGCACTGTTCCCGTAGCAACAGAGTATGCTTCTTCCAGAATAGGCTCGTTATTCTCATTACGAATAACATTACCATCTGCATCAAGCTTTTTTACCCAGTTTTTAAGATCTAAACCAATACCTCCTGTTACATCAACAGTTGTTAGGAAAATTGGAGAAATACCGTTTGTTCCTGCCACGATTGGAGCAATATTAATAAACGGAACATATGGACTTGCTTGTTTACCTGTCCAAAGTGCCACGTTGTTAACTCCTGACATTCTAGATGAACCTACACCCATAGTACCTTTTTCAGCAATCAACATAACGCTTGCGTCAGGATGTTTTGCCTGTAATGCCTTAATTTCCTCTTGTGCCTGAGGCGTAATCATACATTTACCATGAAGTTCACGGTCAGAACGCGAGTGTGCCTGATTACCCGGAGAAAGCAAATCTGTCGAAATATCTCCTTCACCAGCAATATATGTAACTACCTTAATTTCTTCAACTACATCTTTTAGGTTCGTAAAAAACTCTGCCTTTGCGTAGCTTTCAAGAATTTCTTTAGCGATTACATTATCATTTTTAAACGCCTCTTTTAGACGATCTGTATCTGCCTCATAAAGGTAAACTTGTGTCTTAAGAACATTTGCTGCTTCTTTTGCAATAGAAATATCATTACCAAGCGCTAAATCTAATAGCACTTCAATAGAAGGCCCACCCTTCATATGTGATAGTAACTCAAAAGCGAAAGCCGGTGTTATCTCTTTTACTTCAGATTCACCTAGAATGATTTCCTTTAAAAATATAGCTTTCAGACCAGCAGCACTAGTAGTTCCTGGTACAACATTATAAATAAAGAATTTAAGAGAATCTTCTCTGTACTCATTATTCAAATCTTTAATTTGTTCAATGATTTCACTTAGTAATTCGGCACCATCAATTGGTTTTGGATGAAGTCCTTGAATTTTTCTTTCTTCAATTTCTTGAATGTAATCCTTATAAATATTCATAACAGAAGTCTTTTGTAGGTATATTATTTTTTTGTTCGCAAATTTAGTTATTAAAGCCGAGAATTAAAAAAAATATAATGGAAGTCGCCTTTTCAAAAATTATTATTGTTAAAAAACGATTTTCACTGCTTGTTTTTGTCAAAATATCAATTTTGTATTAAAAAAATGAATTATTGATATTTTAAAATCTTTTCCTTAACAAAGTCGAAATTCGTTGTTATAAACGATGTGAGATTTTACCTCGTTTTTAGCTAAGAACCTTTCTAAATTAGAATTTACAACGTTATAGTAGCTCCTTTTTTCATCATTTGAAGTATTTCACATCAACTCAAAATTAATAATTATTTAAAATTCACTTCAGCATATAAAACAAAAAGCCTGATGACAAAATCATCAGGCTTTCTCTAAAAGTATTTTATAATTACATCAACTTCTGAATAATAATCTCTTCAGTTATTCCTTCAGCATCAGCTTTATAGTTTTTAATAATTCTGTGGCGTAAAATTCCAGTTGCAACTGCTTTTACATCTTCAATATCCGGAGAAAATTTACCATTGAAAGCGGCATGTGCTTTTGCTGCCAAAATCAAACTCTGAGAAGCTCTTGGTCCTGCTCCCCAATCTAAATAATTCTTCACAAAATCATTCGACAAAGCATTGTCAGGACGTGTTTTACTTACTAAAGTTACTGCGTATTCAATAACATTATCAGCTACAGGAATTCTGCGAATCAAATGCTGAAAATCGATAATTTCCTGAGCTGTAAATAATGGATTAATTGTTATTTCCGCATCAGATGTTGTACGTTTTACAACTTGTACTTCTTCTTCAAAGCTTGGATATTCTAATTTAATTGCAAACATAAAACGATCTAACTGCGCTTCTGGCAAAGGATAAGTTCCCTCCTGCTCAATTGGGTTTTGAGTTGCTAATACAAAATAAGGCAAATCTAATTTATAATTCTGACCTGCGATTGTAACCGAACGTTCCTGCATTGCTTCAAGTAAAGCGGCTTGTGTTTTAGGCGGCGTTCTGTTAATCTCATCAGCTAAAATGATATTTGAGAAAATTGGTCCTTTAATAAATTTAAAGTGTCTGTTTTCATCCAGGATTTCACTTCCTAAAATATCCGATGGCATTAAATCCGGCGTAAACTGAATTCTTTTAAAATCTAAACCTAAAGCCTGAGACAAAGTATTGATCATTAAAGTTTTTGCCAATCCCGGAACACCAATCAAAAGCGCATGTCCTCCAGAAAATATACAAAGTAAAATTTGATCTACAACGGCATCTTGCCCTACAATGATTTTTGCTATTTCGGTTTTTAATTCGTTTCGTTTTTGAACTAAATTATGAATTGCTGTTACGTCAGACATTTATGAATATATTTTAAATTAAAAAGAGTTAGCACTATGAATTCATAAAACTAACTCTTTTTCTTTATTTAATAAAAATTATTTTTTCAACCAATTGTATACAAATTTACAATCTCTGTACTCTCCAATAATTTTGATATAAGTATCTTTTATTTTTGTATCAAACCATTTTGAAATTGTTGTGATTTGTTTTTCTTTTAATGCTAATTCTTTAATTTTTGTATAATCCTTAGCATAGTCGGCAACGTGCTCATCGATTCTATTGGTTACGGTAATTAATTTGTATGTTTTTTTACCTTTATCATCTACACTTAAAAGTGGCTGCGAAATTTCGTCATCTTTTAAATTAGAAACCTGACTGTATAATGTAGGATCCATTTTAGTCAACTCAAAACGTGTATCCTGTGTATTAGGATTCACCAAAGTTCCTCCGTTTGCTCTTGTTTCTTTTTCATCAGATTCTGTTCTTGCAGCATCTGCAAAAGAAATCTCTTTATTTACAATCTTATTTCTAATATTAGTAATTCTTTCTTTAGCGTCTTTCAAAGCATCTTCAGAAACCGTTGGTGCAATCAAGATATGACGTAATTCAACTTCTTGCCCTTTTATTTTTTCTACCAAAATAATATGATATCCAAAATTAGTTTTAAAAGGTTCTGAAATCTCACCTTCTCCTAAACTAAAAGCAACATCTTTAAATTCTTTTACAAAAGGAGTCTTTCTAGTCATTTTATAAAAACCTCCATTTGGTGACGATCCTGGATCCTGAGAATACAAAACTGCTTTTGTTGCAAAACTAGATCCTTCCAGAACATCTTTTCTAATAGCGTTTAATCTGTCTTTTACCTTTTGCTCATCTTCTGCCGAAACTTTAGGCTCAACTACAATTTGCGCCACTTCCATCTCCGCTCCAAAAGTCGGCAATTCTTCCTTTGGTATTTTTTTAAAGAAATTACGAACTTCCTCTGGCGTTATTTCTACCGCATCCACGATTTTTTTGGTCATTTCCTGAGCCAGTTTTTGCTCTTTTAAGATATCGGAAAAATAAGTTTTAAATTCTTCTACAGAATTCTTCTTATAATAAGCAACTACTTTATTGATGTCTCCAACTTGTTGAACCATATAATTCAATCGATCATCCATCATGCTTCTAACCTCGGCATCACTAACAATGATACTATCCTGAATTGCCTGATGTGCATATAGTTTATCTTCTAAAAGTTTTCCAAGCATCTGGCATCTTGTAATATCTTTTATAGAACCACCTTGTGCAGTAATCTCTAAATATCCTTTATCAATATCTGAATCTAAAATAATGTATTCACCAACATTAGCGATGATTCCATCAACTTTCAGCTTTTGACCAGATGGCAATGCAACCGGTTTTTTAATCACAGTATCTTTAATAATTTCCTGAGCCGAAATAATTGAGTTGAAAAAAAGTAAAAAACATATTGTCAACATTAACTTGTAATCAATTGTTTTTAGCTGTAATTTTTTTAATGACATTATTTTAAATTTAATTTGAATGTAAGATCTTGTTTCAAAATTTCTTTTTAAACTAAAAATCAATCTAATCTGTATTTTAGAAATTCTTCCAAAAATACTAAATAATTAAGATCTAGTTTCTTCTAACTTATACCGAACAAAAATAGCAATTCAATTACATAATACAACTATCAGCTATACTATTAACAAAAAATTATATGGAGTAAGCTTAAATTTCATAATAGAAAAGCTCATCATAGAAGATTAATGCCTTTAAAAAGACAAAATCATTGCTTTAATATCTCTAAAAATCCAGCATTTACCAAAGTCTTTACGAATCACAAATAATTAATTTACAATTCAATAAAAAAAAGTTTTTAACACTACAACGTTTTCGTTGTATAACTATTTTATCATCAAAACTGATCGAACTAAAAAATACATACTTTAGATGCCAAATTTATAATTTATAGGTGCAAAAATTACGAATAGTATGTTTTTGAAACCTTATAAATATACAATTCCAACAACTTTATTAATCTAACCTTAACCAAATCTCGATTATGAAAAAACCTAATGCAAAGATTTATTTTCTTGCGGCAATTACAGCACTTTTCTATTCTTGCTCGCAAAATGAAACAAACGAAGTCGATTCAAAAGCTGAAAGTCAGAAATTTGAAATCATTAATGTTACTCATCATGATGGAAAACCTTTCAGTACAGGAACTTCCAACTCATCTTCAACAGGAAAATATGTAGACAATCCTGGTGGTGGAGTTATGATGCAGGCTTTTTATTGGGATGTTCCCGCAGGAGGAACCTGGTGGGATACCGTAAGCAGTAAAGTAACAGCCTGGTCTAATGCCGGAATTGGATCAATATGGTTACCGCCAGCTTCAAAAGCTCAAAACGGAGCATTCTCTATGGGATACGATCCTACAGATTATTTTGATTTTGGAGATTACAACCAAAATGGTTCTATAGAAACCAGATTTGGATCTAAAACTGAACTTGTAAGTTTGATCACAAATGCTCATACTGAAAACATGAAGGTATATGCTGATATTGTAATCAACCACAATAGCGGAGGACAATCTGAAGCCAATCCGTTTACAGGAACAAATACCTGGACAAACTTTACCGGAGTAGCTTCTGGAAAATTCCCACGTACTTACAATGACTTTTACAAAAACAGCTACGGTAATAATGACGAAGGCGCTTTTGGAGGTTTCCCTGATTTGTGTCACGCTGCTCCAAATGTTCAAAATTGGTTGTGGCTAAGAGCTGACGGAGTTGGTAAATACTATAAAAACACAATGAAATTTGACGGCTGGAGATTTGATTATGTAAAAGGATTTGGTGCATGGGTTGTAAATTCATGGAATGCTAACGTAGGTGGCTTTTCGGTTGGGGAATTGTGGGACTCAAATGTAAACGTATTAAACGATTGGGCAAACAATGCTAATAGTTCTGTTTTTGATTTTGCTTGTTACTACAAAATGAATGACGCTTTTGATGGAAATAATCTTGCGTTATTAAACGATGACATGATGTGGAAAAGAAATCCATACAAAGCGGTAACTTTTGTTACCAATCATGATACAGATGAAATTTGGAGTAAAATGCTGGCGTACTCTTATATTTTAACACATGAAGGATATCCAACAATTTTCTACAGAGATTATGAGGAATGGCTTGATAAAAATAAATTAAACAATCTGATCTGGATTCATAATAATAAAGCGACCGGAACGACTTCTATTTTATATTCTGATAATGATGAATATGTAGCAAGAAGAAACGGTTACAACGGAAATCCTGGATTAGTGGTTTACATCAACAACTCAGATGCTTGGCAAGAAAGATGGATTCAAACCAATTGGGCAAATACTCAAATTAAGGATTTTACAGGAAATTCAACCTGGTATCCAACAACACAAGCAGACAAATGGGTAAAAATACAATGTCCTCCAAAAGGATATTCAGTTTGGTCCATTAATCAATAATTTTAAACTTATACTTCTAAGGCTGTTCTAAAAAAACGGCCTTATTTTTTTGCCTGTATATTATCTTTAATAAAATGAAAGAGTTCCTAATTTAAGAAGTGAATATTTTTATTAAGCCGTAATTAATAGTACTTTTGCAACCTATTTATACGAAATATGAGCTTTTTAAAAGAAATACAACGCAGAAGAACATTTGGAATTATATCGCATCCCGATGCCGGTAAAACAACTTTAACTGAAAAACTATTATTGTTTGGAGGGGCTATTCAGGAAGCGGGTGCTGTAAAAAACAATAAAATTAAAAAAGGAGCAACGAGTGATTTCATGGAAATCGAACGCCAAAGAGGTATTTCGGTTTCAACCTCTGTACTTGCTTTTAATTATAAAGATAAAAAAATCAACATTCTTGATACTCCAGGACACAAGGATTTTGCCGAAGACACTTTTAGAACTTTAACTGCTGTTGATAGCGTTATTGTCGTAATTGACGTTGCAAAAGGGGTCGAGGAACAAACTGAAAAATTAGTTGCAGTTTGTAGAATGAGAAACATCCCGATGATTGTTTTCATCAATAAATTAGACCGTGAAGGTAAAGATGCTTTTGATTTAATGGATGAAGTTGAACAAAAACTAGGTTTAAAAGTTACACCTTTAAGTTTCCCTATTGGTATGGGTTATGATTTCCAGGGAATTTATAATCTTTGGGAAGAAAACATTAATCTTTTTAGCGGTGACAGCCGTAAAAATATCGAGGAAACTATCGCTTTTTCTGATGTTCAAAATAATCCGGAACTAGATAAAATTGTTGGTCAAAAAGCAGCTGAAAAACTTCGTGAGGAATTAGAACTAATTGATGAAGTTTATCCAAAGTTTGAACGTCAGGATTATTTAGATGGTAAAATTCAGCCTGTATTTTTTGGTTCTGCTTTGAATAATTTTGGAGTTCGCGAATTGTTAGATTGTTTCGTGGCTATTGCTCCATCTCCGAGACCAAAGGATTCCGAAACTCGTTTGGTTGATCCGGCAGAAGAAAAGATGAGTGGCTTTGTATTTAAAATTCACGCTAACATGGATCCGAAACACCGTGACCGTTTAGCTTTTATAAAAATTGTTTCTGGAACTTTTGAAAGAAACAAACCTTATTACCACGTTCGTCAAAAGAAAAATTTAAAATTCTCAAGCCCAAATGCCTTTTTCGCAGAGAAAAAAGAAATTGTAGACATTTCATATCCTGGTGATATTGTAGGTTTACACGATACCGGAAACTTTAAAATTGGAGATACTTTGACAGAAGGAGAAATAATGAGTTTCAAAGGAATTCCGAGTTTCTCTCCGGAACACTTTAGATACATCAACAACGCTGATCCTATGAAAGCCAAGCAATTGGACAAAGGTGTAGATCAATTAATGGATGAAGGTGTTGCACAGTTGTTTACATTAGAAATGAACAACCGTAAAGTAATTGGAACTGTTGGAGCCCTTCAATATGAAGTTATTCAATACCGTCTAGAGCATGAATATGGCGCAAAATGTACTTATGAGAATTTCCCTGTTCATAAAGCTTGCTGGGTAAAACCTGATGATGCTAAAAATGATGAGTTTAAGGAATTTAAACGTATCAAACAGAAATTCCTGGCGCATGATAAATACGGTCAATTGGTTTTCTTAGCTGATTCTGACTTTACAATTCAAATGACACAAAGCAAATATCCAAGTGTAAAATTATTCTTCACTTCTGAATTTGATTAAATTTCATTCTATAAATACCATAAAAAAAGCGCTAATTTACATTAGCGCTTTTTTTTAATTTGAATTAAACCAACCTTATACTAAGTTATTATATTTCAAAAATTAATTTCTTTTATTACGAATAACCAAAGTAAAACAATACTATCAAATAAAGAAATTTAGTCGACGAAAGTAGAATTAAATCGGTTAAACTACATCTAATTTTAACTATCACGCAAAAAAAAGCCCCATTACTGGGGCTTTTATTAATTTATGCTTGTCCTGCCGGACCAAAATTAAGCGGTATCGGAGCTTGTTCTGTCTCTTTGATTTCGCCATGAGCGGCTTCAAAGCGATGAATGTTTTCACCAATTGCTTTCAATAATCTTTTAGCATGTTGTGGTGTCAAGACAATTCTTGACTTTACCTTGGCTTTAGGAATACCGGGCATAATGCTCACAAAATCTAAAACAAATTCTGATGATGAGTGATTGATAATCGCAAGATTAGAATAAATTCCTTCTGCAATAGTTTCATCTAACTCAATATTAATCTGCTCTGGTTGTTGTTTCGGATTACTCATAGTTTCCTAAATTAATAAATATATTCTTCTTTATTAGCCATCATTTCATTGTAATCGTCTTTAGATCCTACGATAGTATTATCATATTCTCTCATACCAGTTCCTGCAGGAATTCTGTGTCCAACAATTACATTTTCTTTTAATCCTTCTAAATCATCTACTTTACCAGCTACAGCAGCTTCGTTAAGTACTTTTGTTGTTTCTTGGAAAGAAGCAGCAGAGATGAATGATTTAGTTTGTAGCGAAGCTCTTGTAATACCTTGTAAAACTGGCGTTGCAGTTGCAGTAATTACATCTCTAGCCACAACTAGATTTTTATCATTTCGTTTCAACAATGAGTTTTCATCACGTAAATCACGAGGCGAAATAATCTGACCTGGTTTCAATACGGCAGAATCTCCAGCGTCTTCAACTACTTTCATACCATATAATTTATCATTTTGAACGATAAAGTCTTTAGTGTGAATTAATTGATCTTCTAGGAATAATGTATCTCCTGGATCTTGAACTCTTACTTTACGCATCATTTGACGAATAACTACCTCAAAGTGCTTGTCATTAATTTTTACCCCTTGTAAACGGTATACCTCTTGAATTTCATTTACCAAGTACTGTTGAACAGCAGCCGGACCTTGAATTCTTAAGATGTCATCTGGTGTAATTGCACCGTCAGACAATGGTACTCCTGCTCTTACGAAGTCATTTTCTTGTACTAAGATTTGGCTAGAAAGTTTAACTAAATACTTTTTAATTTCACCAAATTTAGATTCGATAACGATCTCACGGTTACCTCTTTTGATTTTTCCAAAAGAAACAACACCATCAATTTCAGATACAACCGCTGGGTTTGAAGGGTTACGAGCTTCAAGTAACTCAGTAATTCTTGGTAAACCTCCCGTGATATCGCCTGCTTTAGAAGAACGACGTGGGATTTTTACTAATACTTTACCTGCCTTAATTTTCTCACCGTTTTCAACCATTAAGTGTGCACCTACTGGTAAGTTGTAAGAACGAATTAATTCACCTTCTTTACCGTAAACCAATAAAGTTGGAATTAATTTTTTATTTCTAGCCTCAGAAATTACTTTTTCCTGGAATCCTGTTTGCTCGTCGATTTCAACCATGAACGATTGTCCTTGCTCTAAATCCTCATAAGCAATCTTACCAGTAAACTCAGAAACAATTACACCGTTATATGGATCCCACTTACAGATCACAGATCCTTTAGTAACTACTTCACCATCCTTAACAAAAATACTAGATCCGTAAGGAATATTGTGTGTATTTAAAACGATTCCAGTTTTCTCGTCAACTAACTTCAATTCAGTTGAACGTGATACTACGATATCAACCGCATTACCTTCGCTGTCCTCACCTTTAACAGTTTTTAAGTCTTCAATCTCAAGTCTACCGTTGAATCTTGTAACAATACTAGACTCTTCAGAAATACCTCCAGCAACCCCTCCAACGTGGAACGTACGAAGTGTTAACTGTGTACCTGGCTCTCCAATAGACTGAGCTGCAATAACTCCGACAGCTTCACCTCTTTGTGTCATTTTTCCGGTAGCTAAGTTTCTACCGTAACATTTAGCACAAATACCTTTTAAAGCCTCACAAGTTAATGGAGATCTAACTTCTACTTTTTCAATCGGAGAAGCTTCGATAACTCTCATGATTGCTTCAGTAATTTGTTGACCTGATTGAACTAATACTTCATTAGTAAGAGGATTAATAACATCTTGCAATGCAACACGCCCTAAAATTCTTTCTCCTAAAGATTCAACAATTTCCTCATTTTTCTTCAAAGCAGAAACTTCAACACCTCTTAGAGTTCCACAATCTTCGATGTTTACAATAACATCTTGTGAAACGTCATGAAGTCTTCTTGTCAAGTATCCAGCATCGGCAGTTTTAAGAGCCGTATCCGCAAGTCCTTTACGAGCACCGTGAGTAGAGATAAAGTACTCAAGGATCGAAAGACCTTCCTTAAAGTTAGAAAGAATCGGGTTTTCAATAATCTCACCACCACCAGCAGTAGATTTTTTAGGCTTAGCCATCAAACCACGCATACCAGTTAACTGACGAATCTGTTCCTTAGAACCCCTCGCCCCAGAGTCAAGCATCATATATACAGAGTTGAAACCTTGTTGGTCTTCTCTAATATTTTTCATTGCTAATTCTGTTAACTGAGCATTTGCTGAAGTCCATACGTCAATAACTTGGTTGTAACGTTCGTTATTGGTAATAAGACCCATGTTATAATTCACAGAAATACCTTCAACTTGCTCTCTGGCATCTGCAATTAATTTAGTTTTTTGTTCTGGAATTCTAATATCACCAAGAGAGAATGATAAACCTCCTCTAAATGCGAATTTATACCCCATATCCTTCATATTATCCAAGAAAGCTGCAGTAGTAGGTACATCAGTCACACTTAAAATGTGTCCGATAATATCTCTAAGGTTTTTCTTAGTCAATACATCATTGATATATCCAGCTGCTTCAGGTACTACTTCATTAAATAATACACGTCCGGCAGTTGTTTGAATAATTTTAAACACTAATTCTCCGTCCTCATTAAAATCTTTTGCTCTAATTTTCACACGAGCATTCAATTCTAATCTTCCTTCGTTTAATGCAATGTTTACTTCTTCAGCAGAATAGAAAGTTAAGTCTTGACCTAAAATTATATGTTCTGGTGTTGAGATACGTTCTTTGGTCATATAATATAGACCCAAGACCATATCCTGAGAAGGTACAGTAATTGGAGCTCCATTTGCAGGGTTCAAGATATTGTGAGAAGCCAACATTAATAATTGCGCCTCTAAAATAGCCTCTGGTCCTAATGGCAAGTGAACTGCCATCTGATCCCCATCAAAATCGGCGTTGAAAGCCGTACATACTAATGGGTGCAATTGGATCGCTTTTCCTTCAATTAATTTTGGTTGGAAAGCTTGAATACCAAGTCTGTGTAACGTAGGAGCACGGTTAAGTAATACTGGGTGACCTTTAATTACATTTTCAAGGATATCCCAAACTACAGGCTCTTTTTTGTCGATTATTTTCTTAGCAGATTTTACTGTTTTAACAATACCTCTTTCAATCAATTTACGGATTACGAAAGGTTTGTATAATTCAGATGCCATATCTTTTGGCAATCCACATTCGAATAATTTTAATTCTGGACCAACAACAATTACCGAACGAGCAGAATAATCCACACGTTTTCCAAGTAAGTTTTGACGGAAACGTCCTTGCTTACCTTTTAAGGAATCAGATAATGATTTTAATGGTCTGTTAGATTCTGTTTTAACAGCAGAAGCTTTACGAGTGTTATCAAATAATGAATCTACAGATTCTTGTAACATACGTTTCTCGTTTCTTAAGATAACTTCCGGAGCTTTAATCTCCATTAATCTTTTCAAACGGTTGTTACGGATGATTACACGACGGTATAAGTCATTTAAATCTGAAGTTGCAAAACGACCTCCATCAAGCGGTACAAGCGGACGTAATTCTGGTGGAATAACAGGAACCACTTTCATAATCATCCATTCAGGACGGTTTTCGCGGTTTAAGTTAGACTCACGGAAAGACTCAACAACTTGTAATCTTTTTAAAGCTTCAGTTTTACGTTGTTTAGAAGTCTCGTTGTTAGCGCTGTGTCTCAATTCATAAGATAAAGCATCTAAATCAATACGAGCTAATAAATCCATAATACATTCTGCTCCCATTTTGGCAACAAATTTATTAGGATCTAAATCATCTAAATATTGGTTTTCTTGTGGAAGAGTATCTAAAATATTTAAATATTCTTCTTCAGTTAAGAAATCTAATCTTTGTAATGATTCTCCATCTGCATTTTTAGCAATACCAGCCTGGATTACTACGTATCTTTCGTAGTAAATAATCATATCTAATTTCTTAGATGGAAGACCAAGGATATATCCAATTTTGTTTGGAAGAGAACGGAAATACCAGATGTGAGCGATTGGCACAACAAGGTTGATGTGTCCTACTCTGTCACGACGTACTTTTTTCTCTGTAACTTCAACACCACAACGGTCACAGATGATACCTTTGTAACGAATTCTTTTATATTTACCACAAGCACACTCAAAATCCTTAACAGGTCCGAAGATTCTTTCGCAAAAAAGTCCGTCACGTTCTGGTTTGTGAGTTCTGTAGTTAATTGTTTCAGGTTTCAACACCTCTCCTCTTGATTCTTTCAAGATAGATTCTGGTGAAGCTAATCCTATCGAGATTTTATTAAATCTTTTTATAGGATTCTTATCTTTATTATTTCTATTATTCATCATAGTTTTTACTATTGATTTATCTGCAATTAAAAAATTGATTTTAACTTATAACCTTCTCTTTAAAAAAGAGTAAAACCATCAAGTCACTACCACGGATTACTTCTCTAAACTTCAAACGACAATTTTGAAGTGCTAATTACAAAACCTTAAGGTCTAAGTAAAAAATCGGAACGGGTTACGGGTATAAATCCTAAAAACTTTATTTTAATAAACAGCTTCAGTCTCAGCTTTCAGTGTTGAACTGAATACTGAGACTGTAACTGAAAACTTTATTTATTCTTCTAAACGAATGTCAAGTCCAAGACCTTTCAATTCATGCATTAATACATTGAATGATTCTGGCAATCCTGGTTCTGGCATAGACTCACCCTTAACGATAGCTTCGTAAGTTTTAGCTCTACCAATAACGTCATCCGACTTAACTGTTAAGATTTCACGTAGCGTACTTGATGCTCCATAAGCTTCAAGTGCCCAAACCTCCATCTCTCCAAAACGCTGACCTCCAAATTGAGCTTTACCTCCAAGTGGTTGTTGAGTAATCAACGAGTATGGTCCGATAGAACGTGCGTGCATCTTATCATCAACCATGTGTCCTAATTTAAGCATGTAAATTACACCCACAGTTGCTGCTTGATGGAAACGTTCTCCAGTACCACCATCATAAAGATGTGTATGTCCGAAACGTGGTACTCCAGCTTCATCAGTCAAAGCATTGATTTGGTCTAAAGAAGCACCGTCGAAAATTGGAGTAGCAAATTTTCTACCCAAGTTCATACCAGCCCATCCAAGAACAGTCTCATAAATCTGACCAATATTCATACGTGAAGGTACCCCAAGTGGATTCAATACGATATCAACTGGTGTTCCGTCTTCAAGGAAAGGCATATCTTCATGACGAACGATTCTAGCAACAATACCTTTGTTACCGTGACGTCCTGCCATTTTATCCCCTACTTTCAGTTTACGTTTTTTAGCGATATAAATTTTCGCCAATTTCAAGATTCCAGATGGTAATTCATCTCCAACTGTAATAGTGAATTTTTCTCTTCTTAAAGATCCTTGTAAGTCGTTTAGCTTAATTTTATAGTTATGAATTAAATCATTTACCATTTTATTAGTAGCATCATCAGCAACCCATTGACCTTTGCTTAAGTGAGCAAAATCTTCTACTGCGTAAAGCATTTTTTGAGTATATTTTTTACCTTTTGGTAAAACTTCTTCACCCAAATCATTCATTACACCCTGAGATGTTTTTCCGTTAACGATCAAGAATAATTTCTCAACCAATCTGTCTTTTAATTCAACAAATTTAGTTTCGAATTCCATTTCTAAAGCGCCTAAAGCATCTTTATCCTGAGTACGTTTACGTTTATCTTTTACGGCTCTTGCAAATAATTTTTTGTCAAGAACTACACCATGTAAAGATGGAGAAGCTTTTAATGAAGCATCTTTTACATCACCTGCTTTATCCCCGAAGATTGCACGAAGCAATTTCTCCTCTGGAGTAGGATCTGATTCTCCTTTTGGTGTAATTTTTCCGATCAAAATGTCGCCAGGTTTAACCTCTGCTCCAATTCTAATCATACCGTTTTCATCTAAATCTTTAGTAGCTTCTTCAGAAACGTTAGGAATATCGTTTGTTAACTCTTCGTTTCCTAACTTAGTATCTCTAACCTCTAATGAATAATCATCAACGTGGATAGAAGTAAAAATATCATCACGAACTACTTTCTCAGAAATTACAATCGCATCCTCGAAGTTATACCCTTTCCATGGCATGAACGCAACTTTTAGGTTTCTACCTAAAGCTAATTCTCCATTTTGAGTAGCATATCCTTCAGACAATACTTGACCAGCAACAACTCTATCACCTTTTCTTACGATTGGTTTCAAGTTGATACTTGTACCTTGATTGGTTTTTCTAAATTTAATTAGGTTGTATGTTTTCTCATCAGCATCAAAACTAACCATTCTTTCGTCTTCTGTACGATCGTATTTAATAGTAATGATATTAGCATCAACATATTCAACAGTTCCATGCCCTTCAGCGTTGATTAATACTCTTGAATCTGAAGCTACCTGACGCTCTAAACCTGTACCTACAATTGGTGCTTCAGGACGGATCAAAGGAACTGCCTGACGCATCATGTTTGATCCCATCAACGCACGGTTCGCATCATCATGCTCCAAGAAAGGAATCAATGAGGCAGAAATCGATGCAATCTGATTAGGCGCAACGTCTGTATAATGAACTACAGATGGTTCAACAACCGGGAAGTCACCTTCCTCACGAGCAATAACATTGCTAGCTGTAATTTTACCAGTTTCATCCATTTCAATGTTTGCCTGAGCAATCATTTTACCTTCTTCTTCTTCAGCACTTAAGTAAATTGGAGTACTTTCTAAATCAACTACACCATTAGTTACTTTACGGTATGGAGTTTCGATGAATCCCATTCCGTTAACTTTTGCATAAACACCTAGAGATGAAATCAAACCAATGTTTGGTCCCTCTGGAGTTTCAATCGGACATAAACGACCATAGTGAGTATAGTGAACGTCACGAACCTCGAAACCAGCTCTCTCTCTCGAAAGTCCACCTGGTCCAAGTGCAGAAAGTCTTCTTTTGTGCGTAATCTCAGCTAATGGATTCGTTTGATCCATAAATTGAGATAACTGGTTAGTACCAAAGAAAGAGTTGATAACTGATGACAATGTTTTAGCATTAATCAAATCAATTGGTGTAAACACCTCGTTATCTCTAACGTTCATTCTCTCACGAATAGTTCTAGCCATACGTGCTAAACCAACACCGAATTGTTGAGACAATTGTTCTCCAACTGTTCTAACACGACGGTTTGATAAGTGATCAATATCATCAATCTCTGCTTTAGAGTTAATTAATTCGATCAAATATTTTACAATGGTAATGATATCTTCTTTGGTAAGCACTTGCTTTTCCATTGGGATATCTAAACCAAGTTTCTTGTTCATTCTGTAACGACCAACTTCACCTAAGTTATAACGTTGATCAGAGAAGAACAATTTATCTATAATACCACGAGCAGTTTCCTCATCAGGCGGTTCAGCGTTACGCAACTGACGGTAAATGTGCTCTACAGCTTCTTTTTCAGAGTTTGTTGGATCTTTTTGTAATGTATTGTGGATAATAGCATAATCTGCCTGGTTATTATCCTCTTTGTGTAACAAAATAGATTTAACGTTAGAATCGATGATTTCTTCAACATTATCTTTGTCGATAATAGTATCTCTATCAAGAATGATTTCGTTACGTTCGATAGAAACTACCTCTCCGGTATCTTCATCAACGAAATCCTCGTGCCAAGTGTTCAATACACGAGCAGCAAGTCTTCTTCCAATATATTTTTTAATTCCGGTTTTAGAAACTTTAATTTCTTCAGCAAGATCAAAAATTTCAAGGATATCCTTATCTCTTTCGAATCCAATTGCACGGAATAAAGTAGTAACAGGTAATTTTTTCTTTCTATCGATATAAGCATACATTACGCTGTTGATATCTGTAGAAAATTCTATCCAAGAACCTTTAAAAGGAATTACTCTGGCAGAATAAAGTTTTGTTCCATTTGCGTGGAATGATTGACCAAAGAAAACCCCAGGAGAACGGTGTAGCTGAGATACTACTACACGCTCAGCACCATTGATAACAAAAGTACCGCTTGGAGTCATATAAGGTATTGTTCCAAGATAAACATCTTGTACAATAGTTTCAAAATCTTCGTGTTCTGGATCTGTACAATATAGCTTTAACCTAGCTTTTAAAGGCACACTATAAGTAAGACCTCTCTCTATACATTCTTGAATTGTATAACGTGGTGGATCAACAAAATAATCTAGGAACTCCAATACAAAGTTGTTTCTTGTATCTGTGATTGGAAAGTTTTCCATGAAGGTGTTGTACAACCCTTCGTTGCCTCTTTCGTCAGATTTAGTTTCTAATTGAAAAAAATCTTTAAAAGATTTAACCTGAACATCTAAGAAATCCGGATAGTCAGGAATATTTTTTGTAGAGGCAAAATTCAATCTTTCAGTCTGATTTGTTATCATCAATGGACAAAATTTTGATTAAAAAAAAGTAATTTTTTGTGTAAAAACACACTGTTTAATCTATACTTTCTTATTATAATCAATACATCTTTAAAAATAAACCAGTAAAATTAGTTCAATTTTTTTTCTTCGTATTGATCAAAAACTTTTTCGTATTTTAAACTATTTGATAATAAAACTTGATATATTTTATTATACGAAAAATGGTTTAGGCCATTGAGTGTTCACTCAAGACCTAAACCTAGTTCTTAAAACCGAGTTGAATTATTTAAGCTCAACTACAGCTCCAGCTTCTTCTAATGATTTTTTAAGACCTTCAGCCTCTTCTTTAGAAACACCTTCTTTAACGTTACTTGGAGCACCGTCAACTACATCTTTAGCTTCTTTAAGACCTAAACCTGTAAGTTCTTTTACTAATTTTACAACTGCTAATTTAGAAGCACCAGCTTCTTTTAATACAACTGTAAATTCAGTTTGTGCTTCTTCAGCAGCACCTTCTCCACCACCAGCAGCAACTACTACAGCTGCAGCAGCAGGCTCGATACCATACTCGTCTTTTAATATTGTTGCTAATTCGTTAACTTCTTTAACTGTTAAGTTAACTAATTGTTCTGCGAATTGTTTCAAATCTGCCATTTTTTCTATCGTTTAAAATGATTTGTAAAAATATAATTTATTTATTGTGCGCTAATTAAGCAACAAGGAAGCAAGCTTCCCTGCTTTGATTATTATGCTTCCGTTTCCTCTTCGCTTCCTGCGAATTTGTTTTGTAAAGCAGAAATAATTCTTTGAGCTGGAGATTGTAATAATCCAATAAGTTCTCCAAGTAACTCTTCTTTAGATTTAATAGTTGCTAATGCATCTAATTGGTTATCTCCAATATATATTTCAGAATTGATGTATGCTCCTTTTAAAACTGGTTTATCAGATTTCTTACGGAAATCTTTGATAATTTTTCCAGGTGCGTTAGCAACATCAGAAATAAATATAGCACTGTTACCTGTCAAAACTGTAGGTAAATCACCATAATCATTAGCAGAAGCTTCCATTGCTTTTGCAAGCAAAGTGTTCTTTACAACCTCTAATTTGATACCTGCTTTGAAGCAAGCTCTACGCAAGTTTGAAGTTGTCTCTGCGTTTAAACCAGAAATATCAGATACATAAATGATATTTGTACCAGCTAACTGCGCAGTTAAATTTTCAATCGCGATTGATTTTTCTTCTCTAGTCATACTAAAAATTTTTAACTACCAATTATACTGCTTTTGGGTCTAATGCAATAGCAGGACTCATAGTGCTTGTAAGGTGAATACCTTTAATGTATGTACCTTTAGCAGCAGTTGGTTTAAGTTTTATTAATGTTTGAATAATTTCGTGTGCGTTGTCAACAATTTGCTCAGCTCCAAAAGAAACTTTACCAATTCCTGCATGAACGATACCAGTTTTATCAACTTTAAAGTCAATTTTACCAGCTTTAACCTCTTGAACAGCTTTTGCAACATCCATAGTTACAGTACCTGTTTTAGGGTTTGGCATTAAACCTCTAGGTCCTAAAATACGACCTAATGGACCTAATTTACCCATAACAGCTGGCATAGTAATGATAACATCAACATCTGTCCAACCATCTTTAATTTTTTGTAAATAATCATCAAGACCAACATAATCAGCCCCAGCTTCTTTAGCTTCCGCTTCTTTATCTGGAGTAACCAATGCTAATACTTTAACGTCTTTACCTGTTCCATGAGGTAATGTAACCACACCTCTAACCATTTGATTCGCTTTTCTTGGATCTACACCCAAACGAACTGCGATATCAACAGACTCATCAAATTTTGCAGAAGCAACTACTTTTAATAATGCCGCAGCATCTTTAAGAGAATATAGTTTGTTCTTTTCAATTTTTGAAGCAGCCTCTTTTTGCTTTTTTGTTAATTTTGCCATGTCTTTCTCTTAATTAAAAAGGAGCTTCTCCTGATACAGTTATACCCATAGATCTAGCTGTTCCAGCAACCATACTCATTGCTTTTTCTACTGTAAAAGCATTTAAGTCAGGCATTTTGTCTTCAGCAATTGCTCTAATTTGTTCCCAAGTAACACTAGCTACTTTTTTACGATTAGGCTCACCAGAACCAGATTTTAGCTTTGCAGCTTCCATTAACTGAACCGCTGCTGGAGGAGTCTTAACAACAAAATCGAATGATTTGTCTTTATACACAGTGATTTGCACTGGGCATATTTTGCCAGGTTTATCTTGAGTTCTAGCATTAAATTGCTTACAAAACTCCATGATGTTTACCCCAGCAGCTCCTAAAGCAGGTCCAACCGGTGGCGACGGGTTCGCAGCACCTCCCTTAACTTGTAGTTTAACTACCTTACTAATTTCTTTAGCCATTTTTAAAAAATTTAACACTGCAATCAATTGGAAGCGATTGCAATGGATATTATATATGTAACAAAAAATTATACTTTTTCAACTTGCATAAAACTTAATTCTAATGGAGTTTTTCTTCCGAAAATTTTAACCATTACTTCAAGTTTACGCTTTTCTTCATTAATTTTTTCAACTGTACCGTTAAATCCGTTAAAAGGACCATCGATCACTTTAACAGTTTCACCTAAGTTGAAAGGAATAGCACGAGTATCTGTATTAACAGCTAACTCATCAACTTTACCTAACATTCTATTTACTTCAGAAAGTCTCAAAGGAACCGGTTCCCCACCTTTAATCTCTCCTAAAAATCCAATTACACTAGTAATAGACTTAATAATATGAGGTATCTCACCAACTAAATTGGCTTCGATCATAACATATCCAGGAAAATAAACTTTATCCTTAGACATTTTCTTTCCTTCTTTTACAGTAACTACTTTTTCTGTAGGTACTAAAACTTGGGAAACATAATCACCCATACCTAATCTGGCAATCTCAGTTTCGATGTAAGCTTTGACTTTATTTTCTTGTCCGCTTACAGCTCTAACTACATACCATTTTTTCACATTATTATCTGCCATCACAAAAAAATTATCCTTTTAACCAGTTAAAAAATCCAGCCAAAGCTTTTGCAAAAAATTCATCTACTCCCCATGTTGCCAAAGCGAATAGTACTGAAAATACAGCCACAACAATTGTCAATTTTTGAACCTCAGCCCAAGCAGGCCAAGAAACATTTGACTTTAACTCTTCGAAAGCCTCTGATAAATAATTAGTAACTTTTGTCATTTGATATATTTTTTTATTGCACGGGCGGAGGGATTCGAACCCCCATCAACGGTTTTGGAGACCGCTATTCTACCCTTGAACTACGCCCGTAATTAAAAGCCAGTGACTTCAGTTAAGAAAATCAACTGGCTTTTTATAATATTTATAGGATTATCCTACGATTTCAGTAACCTGACCTGCACCTACAGTTCTACCACCTTCACGGATAGCGAAACGTAAACCTACGCTCATTGCGATTGGGCTTAATAAAGATACATTGATAGTTAAGTTATCTCCTGGCATTACCATCTCTACTCCTTCTGGTAAAGTAATAACTCCTGTTACGTCAGTTGTACGTACGTAGAACTGTGGACGGTAGTTATTGTGGAATGGAGTATGACGTCCACCTTCTTCTTTTTTCAAGATATAAACCTCAGCTTTGAAAGTAGCGTGTGGTTTTACTGATCCTGGCTTAATGATAACCATTCCTCTTTTGATAGATTCTTTATCAATACCTCTTAACAATAAACCTACGTTATCTCCAGCTTCACCTCTATCAAGGATTTTACGGAACATCTCAACTCCTGTAATAGTAGAAGTTAATTTATCAGCTCCCATACCAATGATTTCAACTGGATCTCCTGTATTAGCAATACCTGTTTCGATACGACCTGTAGCAACAGTTCCACGACCAGTAATTGTAAATACGTCTTCAACCGGCATCAAGAATGGTTTAGCTACGTCACGCACTGGCTCTTCGATCCAAGCATCAACAGCTTCCATTAATTCAATGATTTTTGGTACCCAAGCAGGATCATTATTCAATCCTCCTAAAGCAGAACCTTGAACTACAGGACCATTATCTCCATCATATTCGTAGAAAGATAATAAATCTCTAATTTCCATTTCAACAAGCTCTAACAATTCAGCATCATCAACCATATCCACTTTGTTCATGAAAACAACAATTCTTGGAATACCAACCTGACGACCTAAAAGGATGTGCTCACGAGTTTGTGGCATTGGACCATCTGTAGCAGCAACTACTAAGATAGCTCCGTCCATTTGAGCCGCTCCAGTAACCATGTTCTTTACGTAATCCGCGTGACCTGGACAGTCAACGTGAGCGTAGTGACGGTTAGCTGTTTCATACTCTACGTGTGATGTATTAATAGTAATACCTCTTTCTTTCTCCTCTGGAGCGTTATCGATTTGATCAAACGATTTTGCTTGACAGTAACCAGCATCAGACAATACTTTTGTAATTGCTGCAGTTAATGTAGTTTTTCCGTGATCCACGTGTCCAATTGTACCTATGTTTAAGTGCGGTTTGGAACGATTAAAATTCTCCTTTGCCATTTTACTTAATTTTTAATCTTAGTTATATATTAATTTTCAATTTCCTACTTACTTGAGCCAATGTCGGGAATTGAACCCGAGACCTCTTCCTTACCAAGGAAGCACTCTACCCCTGAGCTACACCGGCAGAGAGTTCTGATTTTAGATTTTTGAATTTAGATTTCAGATTCTATAAATCCAAAACCTACAATCCGAAATCTTAACTTCTTTTTTTGTGGGGAGAGCAGGATTCGAACCTGCGAAGTTCACACAGCAGATTTACAGTCTGCCCTCGTTGGCCGCTTGAGTATCTCCCCTTTATTTTATCAATAATTGTATGAACAATTTCAAATCGCATTTGAAATATTTAGAGCCGGCGGAGGGACTCGAACCCACGACCTGCTGATTACAAATCAGCTGCTCTAGCCAACTGAGCTACGCTGGCAATATCAATAAAAAAGTCCGCTATTTCTAACGGACTGCAAATGTAGCTATTTTATCTTTGTATCAAAACATTTTTTGAAAAAATTTTTCAATTATATGTGTGCTCTTATTTTTTCTTTCCTTTTTACCAGTAAACGTTCTAAAGATTCTGCCGAAAGCTCGACCGCTTCTTCAAATGTTTTGCATTGCTTTCTAACCAAAAAATCATCTCCCGGAACATTAATCCTAATCTCTACTGCCTTATTCTCCTTATCACTTGTTCTTTCAACTTTTAAAAAAACATCGGCCGAAACCACTCGATCGTAATATTTTTCCAATTTATCCATTCTCTCCTGAATAAAATCTACCAATTTTCTGTCAACAGTAAAGTTAACTGCATGAACATCTACCTTCATAATACTAATTTTAGGGTTAAACATTTCAGAACCATTATTTGTTCCGAGGATGCGCATCAGTATACACCTTTTTAAGCTCTGCTAAACTATTATGAGTATAAACTTGCGTAGACGCTAAACTCGAATGCCCTAATAATTCCTTAACTGAATTTAAATCCGCTCCGTTATTTAATAAGTGAGTCGCAAAAGTATGCCTAAGCACATGCGGACTTTTTTTTACCTTTTCAGAGACCCTACTAAAGTAAGAATTTATTAATCGATACACAAAAGATTCGCTCAATTTTAACCCTTTTTTTGAAATAAAAAAATAATCATCATCTACTATTTCCTCAACCGAAGCACGTTCCTTTAGATACAAATCAAACTGCTCAACTATAATAGGCAGAATCGGAATAATACGTTCTTTATTTCGCTTCCCTAAAACCTTTACCACATTCGAAGACAAATCAACATTATTCTTCATCAAATGTATCAACTCAGCCCTTCGCATTCCTGTGACATAAAACAAATCAACAATAAGCTTATCCCTCACTTCTTCAAAACCACAAGGATTATCAATTTCCTTCATTAAATCAGTTAATTCTTTTTCAGAAAAAGGAATCTGAACAATTTTCGGCGTTTTCAATGCTTTATGTTTCAACATTGGATTAACCTCTATTTGCTTTGTTTTTAAAAGGAATTTATAAAAAGCTTTCAATGAAGCCATTTTTCGATTTACTGAAACATTAGAAATATTCGCATCTACCAAAGAAACAATCCAACTTCTAATTTGGCTATAATTTACCTTCTCAATACTTTCCTGTTCAAAATTATCTTTATTAAACGTTTCAAAGAACAAAATATCATTCAAATAAGCATTAACCGTATGTGCCGAATATTTTTTCTCCAACTGAAGATAATCACGAAATGCCTCTTTATTTGATTTCATAAAGCGAATACTTGTTTAATTACAAAACACACCTAATATATAGTTACCTCAAAATTAAGCATAAAAAAACCGTTAGCATCAAAATTTTGATAACTAACGGTAATTATTTCTGAAAAGCTTAATACTAACTTTCTAAACTATCTCTCAAGTTTTGGATGTAAGCAGCTTTTTGAATTTGAGCTCTTTTGATAACAGAAGGCTTAATAAAAGCAGTACGTGCTCTTAATTGACGAACAGTTCCTGTTTTATCAAATTTTCTTTTATAGCGCTTTAATGCTCTATCGATATTTTCTCCGTCTTTAATTGGTATAATTAACATAATATAGACACCTCCTCTCGTTAAGGTTGCAAAAGTATATATTAATTATGAATAATGGGTTATAAATTCTAAATTATTTTCATAAATATAAAATTCCCTCAGAAACCCTGTATGCGTGAGGGATTGCAACGGAAATCCTTTTTTGTTTTTTCTTTAAAAACAAAAAAGATTGAAGTGAAAAGCCCGACCATAAGA
The DNA here is from genome assembly GCF_963422545.1 of uncultured Flavobacterium sp. NCBI lineage: Bacteria > Pseudomonadati > Bacteroidota > Flavobacteriia > Flavobacteriales > Flavobacteriaceae > Flavobacterium > uncultured Flavobacterium sp. Next base: position 369,625 of record NZ_OY730245.1, on the reverse strand, counting down.
ACAAAAGCCACTTAACGTTTGCTAAATGGCTTTTGTTTTTATGGGCACGCCCAACTTATTATTTTACTCTTTTAGCAAATTTCTGGAAATAACCACCTTTTGAATTTCGGTAGTTCCTTCTCCAATTGTACATAATTTAGAATCACGATAGAATTTCTCTACCGGAAAATCTTTTGTATAACCATAACCTCCGTGAATTTGAACTGCTTCGTTTGCAATTTTCACACAAGCTTCTGATGCATACATTTTTGCCATCGCTCCAAGTGTTGTAACCGGTTTATGTTGCTGTTTCAAGAAAGCAGCTTTATGTAACAATAATTCCGAAGCTTCAATTTCTGTTGCCATATCAGCCAGTTTAAATGAAATTCCCTGAAAATTACTGATAGGCTGTCCAAACTGATATCTTTCTTTAGAATATTTAAGTGCTGCTTCATAAGCACCTTTTGCAATTCCTAACGACAAAGCTCCAATTGAGATTCGGCCTCCATCTAATATTTTCATAGCCTGAACAAATCCCTGTCCTACTTCTCCTAATCTATTTGCATCCGGCACTCGGCAACTATCAAAAACTAATTCTGCAGTTTCACTGGCACGCATCCCTAATTTATTTTCTTTTTTCCCTGATGTAAATCCTTTCATTCCTTTTTCAAGAACAAAAGCTGTCATTCCTTTAGAATCACCTTTTTCTCCGGTACGAACAATTACTACTGCAATATCTCCGGAAATCGCATGCGTAATAAAATTTTTAGCACCGTTTATAATCCATTCATCACCATCTCTTACTGCTGTTGTATTCATTCCGCCGGCATCAGAACCTGTATTGTGTTCTGTTAATCCCCAAGCTCCTATATATTCAGCAGTTGCAAGTTTTGGCAGCCATTTTTTCTTTTGTTCTTCATTCCCAAAAGTCAAAATATGATTTGTACATAACGAATTATGAGCTGCAACAGATAATCCTATTGAAGGATCTACTTTTGAAATTTCTTCAACAACTGTAATATACTCATGGTATCCTAAACCGGAACCTCCATATTCTTCGGGCACTAAAACTCCCATATATCCCATTTCGCCTAATTTTTTAAATAAAGGAACCGGAAAAATTTGAGCTTCATCCCACTCCATTATATAAGGTCTGATATTTTTATCGGCAAAATCTTTTATTGACTGAGCAATCATCGACTGCGTTTCATTGTAATCAAAATTCATTGTGTGCTATTTTTTTAGAACTCCAAATATAAACTAATTATTTTTGCTTTTTCAACAGGAAAATCTTTAATTTTTGATAAATCCTCAATATTATTAAAATTTCCATTCATACTTCTAGTTGTCACTATCTGTTTTGCTAGTGCATATCTGAAATATGGAAACTGCGATAATTCTTTTAAAGAAGCATCATTGATTGCGATTTTTTTCAAACCTGAAGGTATCACAACTTTAAAATGAGAGTTTAATTCTGCTATTACTTCTGGCGAAAGTCCCCAAACATCGCTCATTTGCTCCATCGAAACAAAACAGCCTAAAATTTCTTTTTGCTTTAATATCCGTAGTGACAAAGCTTCACCAATACCATAAATTTTAATCAAATCATCCTGACTTGCCTGATTAATATCTAAAACTGTAATTTTATTTTCTTTTTTCGAATAAGATTTCTCTGCGTATGTTTTCTTTTCTTCTTTAAAGCTAGATTTATTTTGAGTCCATTCCGGAAATTTAAATAAAGGTGAAATAACTTTTAATAAAGAATCTGAAATTTTTGTGACTTGCTGAAATTCTTCTACAGAGTTCACATATTTATTTTCTTTTCGAAAAGCCAATAAACGATCAATTTCCTCAATTGACATTCCGAGTTTATAACCTTTATAGTCTGAGATAAAATTTGGATTAAAAGTATAAACTTTTGGCTGCTCTTTATATTTTATCAATTTCAAGGAATCAATTTCAGATTGTAGAGAAATCCATTGCTGTTTTTCAGGGAAAGACTTTTCAGGAAGACTAAAGTCTATAAAAAAATACACTGTTTGTAATACTACTATAATTATGAAAAGCAAAAAAATTCCGGTACGCTGCTGATTTGTAAACTTAAAATATGCTAGTACTGTTTTAAAATTCATTCTCTAATAAATTTTTCTTTCTGATTAAAATATGACTTATGCGAAAATAAATCATTTTATTAAGAAAAGTATTAAAAATATTACTAATTTGCAAAATGATTTATATGCTGAAAAACACCAATAAAATTAATGAATATAAGATTTTAAAGTGTATTTATCGTGGGTATTATCACATAATTAAATATTTTATAACTTAAAACATGATTATTGTTTTTATTTTTTACAAAAAACAATACATTTGGAGCTTAATAACAATAAACCAATATAAATAATATGTCAATTTGGAAAAGAAAACCATTAGCACAGCTTTTAGCAGAAGCTGCTGATTCTGAAAAAGGGTTAAAAAGAACCTTGACCGCCTGGTCATTAATCGCCTTAGGTATTGGCGCCATCATTGGTGCAGGATTATTTGTTAGAACTGCTACCGCTGCTGCGCAAAATGCTGGCCCATCAGTTACTATTGCATTTATTATTGCTGCTATTGGTTGTGCATTAGCTGGATTATGCTATGCAGAACTTTCGTCTTCTATTCCAATTTCTGGTAGTGCTTATACATATACATATGCAACTATGGGTGAATTCCTTGCCTGGATAATTGGTTGGGATTTAATACTTGAGTATGCTGTAGGAGCAGCAACTGTAGGGATTGCATGGAGTGAATATCTCAATAATTTACTGGTCACGGTGCTTCATGTAAGTCCAATTCCATTTGAATTTTCGCATTCTCCATTTCAAAAAATAGTAGATCCTGTTACACATCAAGTGACACACGGAATTATAAATCTTCCTGCTCTTTTTATCGTTAGTATCATTAGTTTATTATTGATAAAAGGTATACAGGAATCTGCTTTTGTAAACGGAATTATTGTAATCGTTAAAGTAACTATTGTTATTTTAATAATTGTAGTTGGATGGCATTTTATAAACCCGGCAAATCATACTCCATATATCCCTTCACCATCTATCTTTACAGATGAGCACGGAATTGATCATAGTTATGGTGGTATTATGGGAATCTTAGGTGCTGCAGGAACTGTTTTCTTTGCCTTTATTGGTTTTGACGCTGTAAGTACAGCTGCTCAGGAAACAAAAAATCCTAAAAAAGCAATGCCTATTGGAATCTTAGGATCATTAGCGGTTTGTACGCTATTATATATCCTTTTTGCTCACGTACTTACTGGTGTTGCAACTGTTGAAGATTTTAGAACTGGTGGTAAAGAGGCTTCTGTTGCATTTGCCATCAATAAATATATGATTGGATACGAATGGTTAGGACAATTAGTAACTGTGGCTATTTTGGCTGGATTCTCTTCTGTAATTCTAGTAATGTTATTAGGACAATCAAGAGTGTTTTATGCAATGGGTAAAGATGGTTTACTTCCTAAAGCTTTCAGTGATGTTCACCCAAAATACAAAACTCCATACAAAGCAAATCTTGCAATTTTAGTAATTGTTGGTGCATTTGCTGCATTCATACCAGGAGATATTGTAGGAGATATGACTAGTATTGGAACCTTATTTGCTTTTGTACTTGTATGTATATCTGTTATTATTTTACGTAAAAAAGAACCAGATATGGTTCGCGAATTCAAAACCCCATTTGTTCCTTTAGTACCTTTATTAGGAGTTGGTGTGTGTTGTGCAATGATGTACGGTTTAGGATGGACAAACTGGTTGAGACTTTTTGCCTGGATGGCTATAGGAGTTGTTTTCTACTTTACTTACGGTAAGAAAAACAGTAAATTAAACAATCCAGAAGAATAATTTTCTATATAAAAATAAAAAAGGATCATGAAGTAAATACTTTATGATCCTTTTTTTATGCTTTAAAATTGAGTTATAAATCAAAAACTGACGTTCTTTTGGCACGAATTAAATCTTTTAAACGAATCCAAAATGCGAGCGTAAGATAAACACCAAAACCTAAACCAGCCGTAACAAACGAAATATAAATAAAAAACAATCTAACGCTTGTTACACGCATTCCTAGTTTGTCAGCCAATCTTGAAGAAACATGAAATCCATATTTCTCGAAAAAAAATTTTAGTTTTAAAATAGCTGACATAGTTGATTTTATATTTTAAATTTATCCTTCGACTTCGCTCAGGATGACAAAAATACAAAATTATCTAATTGACACATTTTCTAATTATCTAATTATTTTTCAATAACTCCATTCCTATTACGCATTTTAAACACGCTTTTCTATTACAATATTCATTTTTAAGTTCTAATAAAGCCTGAGATTCAAAAGCATTTTCAGAAAGAATTCCAAAGCCTTTAAATTTACTTATAATTGTATTATTCTCTGGCGAAACTTCATTCATAAATTCAATTAAATCTTCAGAAATTGTTTCACCAATTGTAGTTGCATAAGCAAATTGAATTGGAATTATGGTATTTATAATTACTAAATCTAAAAATGATTTTGATAAAACTTTCGCTTTCTTCGGACTTTCTTTATCAAACTGATAATGGTTTTGCCAATATAAATTAGCAGAAACACCTAACAGATTATATACTTCTTTAACTGATTTCAGACTTATTATTTTGGAAAATAAATTTTGATGTTTGCTATATAAATTTGCCAATTGCGAAAGCCGAATCGTAGGGAAATTATCCGGACGATGCTTAAAAAACTGAACTGGATCTATATGACATTTTTTGAATTGGTATTTATGCAGCAGATAAAAATACCTGATTTTTAAATCTGTAAAATAAACATCTTCTCCATCTTTATCTAATAAACCCGCAGTTCCTAAAAGTAATGCCTCGAGATTCTCTACTTCAAAACTTTCTTTTCGAATAACTGAAAACGGTATAGCTTTGGCCACTTGCAAGAAAGAAACTCCATTGGTATTTAATCCAAAATTCTTTGCTAATAAACAGAATAAAACGACCTCCCAATCCTGATTTGTTTCTTCGAGCAAATCATAAATAAATTTTGATTTACGTTCCAATCGCTCAAAAAACAATCTTTCTTTCCAATTTTTAAATGCAAAATCATTTATTTGGGAAATTTCTTTTTCACAAAATATCCATGATTTAGGGGTAAGAAGTGATTTATAAGATAATATAATATCAGATGAAACATAATTTTTTAAAACTAAAACAGGAATTTCGATGTTGTTTTCTCTGAATATTTCTGCATCATGTTCCCAAACAACATGCAAAATTACATTTTCGTAGGCGCTATCTTTTTCATGATGATGCACATACCAATCAGAAGATTTTATATGAATCTCAATATTTCCTGCCCATTTTTGATCTCCAATTATGATCTGTGCATTAAAAAAATCCGGACCTGAAAGTTCTAAATAATCGCCTGTTTTAATAATAATGACAGGCTCATTTTGTGTAGTTCTCAAATTCAATGTTTCAAACTTCTTGAATTTCCAGAGATAATGAAGAAAATCTTCTTTCATTTTACGGCTTTTACAGTGATTTATAAAAGCCTAAATTTAATAAAAAATAATATTAATCCTACAATAATTGATTGTTATTTATTTCAGCATATACAACTTGGCACAAGCTCGCGCATCAGATAATGCTTCATGATGGTCTAACTGAATCTTCATTTCACGACAACAATCACTCAGTTTCGTTGGCTTTAACCCTTTTGCTTTATAAATTTTAACGGTGCATTCCCATTTTGAAGCTATATTTAAGTCTTCGTAATCCAACCCATGAAGTGCCATTGACTTAAGCAAAACATTGCGGTCAAAACTTTCATTATGTGCTACTATTACTCTATTCTTTAATCTTTTTTCGATTTCGGGATAAACTTGCAAAAATGACTTGGCATTTATAGTATCCTTTGGATAAATGCCATGAACCCGAATCGTAAATGGATTATATTCGTTATTAGGTGGTTTAATCAAAGTAACAAACTCGTCTACAATTATTCCATTTTGAACGGTAACAATTCCCACAGAACACGGATGATGCCCTGTTGCAGTTTCAAAATCTATTGCGGTAAAATTCATTTTAAAATTTATTTAAGCTAAAAAAAACCATAAATCTAATCTCGATAATTAGATTTATGGTTTTATAAAATTATAAAATTGTCTTATTTTATTGATCCAATTATATCATACTTTGTAATAATATGATGTTTTCCATTTTCAAGATCTACTAAAACAGCATCATTTTCTTTGGTAAACAATTTGGAAACTTCTTCGATTGGAGTTCCTAATTTTACAATTGGAAAAGGTTTTCCCATTACTTCTTTAATTGGTTTTTCAGCTACATTTTTATCCGCAACATAACTTCTAAACAAATCTGTTTCGTCAACAGAACCAACAAATCCGTTAATATCTACAACCGGAATTTGAGATATTTTATATTTTCTCATACGCTCAATTGCATGCGAAACCAACTCTTCTGTACGAACAACAATCAATTGTTTATCGATATGATCTTTAATAACGTCTTCGGCTTTAGTTATGTTTTCTTCTAAAAATCCGCGTTCGCGCATCCAGTCGTCGTTAAACATTTTACCAACATAACGGCTTCCTGAGTCGTGAAAAAGAACTACAACAACATCATCCGGTTTAAAATGTTCTTTTAACTGCAACAATCCTTTGATACATGCTCCTGCTGAATTTCCAACAAAAATAGCTTCTTCAAGAGCAATTTTTCTGGTATAAACTGCGGCATCTTTATCAGTTACTTTTGTAAAACCATCAATTATTGAAAAGTCAACATTTTTAGGTAAAATGTCTTCTCCAATTCCTTCGGTGATATAAGAATAGATCTCATTCTCATCAAAAATTCCAGTTTCGTGGTATTTTTTAAAAACAGATCCGTAAGTATCAATTCCCCAAATTTTAATATTTGGATTTTGCTCTTTCAAATATTTCCCTACTCCTGAAATAGTTCCTCCAGTTCCTACTCCAACTACAAAATGAGTAATTTTACCATCTGTTTGTTTCCAGATTTCAGGTCCTGTTTGCTCATAATGTGCCAACGTATTAGACAAGTTATCGTATTGATTTACGTACCATGAATTTGGTGTTTCATCTGCTAAACGTTTAGAAACCGAATAATAAGAACGTGGATCAGTTGGCTCAACATCAGTAGGACAAACTACTACTTTTGCTCCAACTGCACGCAAAATATCCATTTTTTCTTTAGACTGTTTATCAGATATTACACAAATTAATTTGTATCCTTTTATGATTGCCACAAGAGCCAATCCCATTCCTGTATTTCCAGAAGTTCCTTCAATAATAGTTCCTCCTGGTTTTAATCTGCCATCTGCCTCTGCGTCTTCAATCATTTTCACGGCCATTCTGTCTTTTACAGAATTTCCCGGATTAAAAGTTTCGACTTTTGCCAATACCAAGGCATCAATTTCAGCAACAATTTTGTTGAGTTTTACCAATGGTGTATTACCAATTGTTTCTAAAATGTTTTTTGAAAAGTCCATTTTTATTTAAATTTAATATTTGGTTTTTAATGTAATTAGAACCTAACTTTATTGGAAGAAATTCCAAACTAAACCAAATCGGATACCAAAATCACGATAAGGGTTATTAGGCGCTGAAAAATAATCGCTTTTAGAAAACAGAGCATTGATATGTTCTGCTTTTAAATAAAATCGAGTCTGACGAATTCTCGCATTTACGAATAAATCGAATAGCGGATAACCTCCAATTTTTTTATTCTCCTGAATAAAAAATTCTCCAACAACCGGATTGTAATCGTTACCATAATATTTGGTAAAATAGTTAAACACGACTCCGGTTTGCATATATAATGCTTTCTTAAAAAAGTATCCTGAGTAATAAAATGTATTTCTGGTTACAAAATCAGGCACATTTAAAATTAAATCTGACTGATCTACTTTTTGATATAAAAGTGTATTATCAAAACCAAAAGGTCCAAATTTAAACTCTCTGCTTGCTTTTATTGTCAAATAATTAATCACATTTCCATATTGAGCCGGGCTTATAATTTGAGTCCGAGCCGCAATTTCTTCTATTGTTGAAATATCTTTAAAGTACAAATGATCTTTTAAAACTGAATATTCAACTTCGGCATTCAGCCAAGGCGTAAAAACATTTGCACTAAGAGAATTTATTTTTTCGTTCTTAAAACTATTCGACCAATTGTATTTTACGTAACTGCTTTGATATAAATTATAGTTGTTATTTGGCAATTTATTGACGTTTCTATATCTAAAATCAAACTGTATTTTTTCGTTCAAATTGTATCTCAACTTAGCATCTAAATCAGAAAGCGAAACATTTGTGATTGATCTTGAATATAAAAAACGACCGTTCCATTTGTTTTTCTGATATTCATATTGTCCTCCAAAATTATTAATCTGTTGGAATAAATTATCCGGAATAGTTCTTCCGTCTTTAAAAACTATAATTCTGTCATACTTATAATTTGATCTGTAATCGTCTACAAAAAAATTAAACTTCCCTAATAGAGAATTCTCATAAGCTACTCCAACTTTATTATACAATTTTTCATAACGCGTCTGATCGTTAATATTACTTGTTACATAAGATTCTCCAAAACGTAGAATCTGCACACCATCTACTGTAGAAAGTACCGTTGGCTGATTGTATTCGAAGAATTTATATTCGTAATTAAATTGATGTGTTACATATAAATTATTACTCCCATTTGTTGGATTTATTCTAAAAGCATGGTCAAAAAACAAGCGTCTTCCTTTTAAAAATGATTTGGCATCTGTTAAGTAAACTTGTAAACGCTGACGGTTTTTATAATCTTTATTATCACTTTCAAAATCTGATGACGTCGTTATTCCTCCATTTTCTTCATTCAAATTATCCTGAGAGACAAAATGAGCATTTATAGCATATCTTCTGCTGGTCGTCGCATAACTTGTAGTGAACCTAAAATTTCCCGCACTTACCATTTGGTTTATATAATTTCCTTCTGAACGTAAACCTCTGTAAGCAATAGAAAAATTAAGATTTTTGGACGTGTTTAGTGTAATAAATGAATCTACGTTTTGTCCTTTATTTATTGTTGTATTAAAAAATAATTCAGTTAATGGAGTTGCAGCCGAGTAATATTTAATTTCATTAGCTTCCATAAAATTAAAGTGTTTGCCTTTGAAACCAATTTCAGGATACGGCGAAAAACTTGTTAAGTTGTATTGCAATGTATTATAGGTTTGCCCGATGTTTGAAAAAGGCAAAAGTCCAAAAGTATCTTTTCTAAGATGATTATGTTTATAGGCACTTTTTAATGTTAACGAAGTGTCCGCGTATGTTGTATCATGTTCTAATGTTATAATTTGATATTGATCAATAGTTGCAACTAATGATTTTTTCTTCTTTACAGTATCAGTTATACTTGTATATTTTGTGTTCATGTCTAAACCTTTTTTAGGAGTAGTTTTTTCTTGAGAAAACAATAAAGTTGGTACAACTAATAGATATAGAAAAATGAATATTCTCATTTGATGGCTTTATATGTAATTATTTCGACAAAATTTGGTGAAGCAAAGGTAAAAGATAAAAACGTATAAATAAAAAAACATAATAGATAATATAAAATCTCTACAGATACTATTTTAAGCAAGAACCCCGATTACAAAAACTGTAATCGGGGTTCTAAAAAATTCAAAATAATTATTGTTTATTATTCTAAGTCAGCGTCTATTTTATATGATTGTGTTTATTCAGAATTCTAAATAACTATCATAAAAAACAATACTAAAACTTATCCCAGAATAACTTAGTACTCATTAAATCACCACCAATATCACTAGCAGCTTTAGTATAGTTTGTACCATTTATTGATTGCTCAACTCCTGGGTAAGTATATCTTACAGGAACAGTTAAAATACCTTTATTTACAGCTGAAGTAGGTGATTTTAATACAGGGAAATCTAATCTTCTGTATGAAGTCCATGCTTCAAAACCTCTGTTATAAAGAGCAAACCAAGCTTGCATACCAATTTTTTCTTTATAAGTTGCTCCGCTTAAAGGGCTTAAATAATTTACTTTTGGTTGTGCTAAGTAAGTAGCTATAGCAGCAGGTGCTACTCCCCAATCTGCCATTGAAGCAGTGATTCCAGCATCATAATATGTTTTTGCCACAGCTGAACCTCCCGGGATTAAATTTTTCTCAGCAGCTTCTGCTAATAAAAATTGTAATTCAGAGTAATCAAATATTGTACCTGGGAAAACAGGATTATTTAATGTTGCAGTTATGTGTGAATAAGTTGAGAAAACGTTAGCTTCACCATAAGTTCCTCCAATAAATGTTCTTCCCGGAGGTAAAACCGGAGCTGGAGTAGTAGAATTTACAAAGTATTTTGCCATCCTTGGGTCTCCGCCCGGTGCAACAGCATCCATAGCAGCAACAAATGTATCTGCTGGGATAAAGTCATTTCTGTTAGAAGTAACTAAATCAGGATATAATGGGTTTTGATTCCCTGATGTTGTTAAATATGCTAGTTTAGTATTATCAGCATTACTTGCCAATGGACCTGAAGCAAGAGCCGCCTGAACTTGTGTAGCAGCATAAGCAGCATCTACATCAGAAATATTTACAGCTAATCTAATAATTAATGAATTAGCAAATTTTGCCCATTTAGCATTACTTGCAGCAGTTCCTGCATAAATAATATCAGAACCACCAAAATTAGGATCAGCAGAATTTGTTTTCAAAATAGTAGCATCAGCAGCCAATCTTGTAATAAGATCTTTGTAGATTGCTTTTGCATCATCATAAACTGGTAAAGGATATTTTACGATATCAATTGCCTGAGTATAAGGAACATTTCCAAAAGTATCAACCAAGATACTATAAGTATAAGCTTCCAAAACATCAATAACAGCTAATTTATTTTGCTTAATAGCAATATCTGAAGCAGTTACAGCAGCTTGACCTTCTATCATAACTCTTGCATCATAAAAATCAGCTAATACATCTCTATACAAAAACAAGAAATGGTTATCAGGAATTTTTCTAGCAGTAAGATCATATTGACTTTCGTTAGGGTAAGTCGTTTCTGCCCATTGCTGTGCAAATAATCTAAAAACATTATTATTTACGTTCGTGTTTACCATCTGGTCTACTAATTTCTTTTCAGCATTAGTAAACAAGTATTCTGGTTTGGTTCCAGTTGGTCTTTTAGGATCAACATTCATATCAGTAAGATCACTACTACATGACATAGCAATACTAACAACTGATATTAATAAAAATATTTTTTTCATGATTTAGAATTTTAATGTTAGGTTACAACCAATATTTCTTGTTGTAGGAAGTGAACCCCCTGAATAACCTGCAGACAAGTTACCTGAACTAAGTCCGCTTTCTGGATCTGCATCTGGTAAATTTTTATGAATAATCCATAAGTTTGAACCAATTAAAGAAAGTCTTAAATCAGTTAAGCCCATTTTAGAAACAACATTCGAAGGAAAACTATAAGTAATATTTACTTCTCTCAATTTGATATAACTTGCATCATATACAAAAGCTTTTTGTGGATTCTTTGTGTATCCGTAAATACTACCTGCAACTTCTGGAGAAGGTGTTCTTGTAGTATTAGGAGTACCATCTGCATTTACACCCGGAAGTATAACTCCTCCACCGTTTGCTAGTGTATTTCTTACTGGGTTCCCTAACTCATTGTATCCTGCAGTTGAAGCGTATAAACCTGAATTTTGTCCGTAGTATTGATCAAGAGAGAAAATATCTCCACCTTTTTGCATATCAACTAAGAAACTAAATGAAACTTGTTTGTATGTAAATTTATTACGAATACCACCAATCCAATCCGGAGTTACATTTCCAAGAACATTAGTAGTAGTGGTAGTCATTAAATAAGAACCTTTTTCAGTAACTTTTTGTCCGTCTGGAGCATATACGAAATCTTTACCTATAATATTTCCATAAGGCTGTCCAACTTTAGCAATGATGCTTACACCACCTTGAAGAGTTCCTAATGTTAAAGTTTCTATTCCCGGAGCTAAAGCCACAACAGTATTGTTGTTTTTAGACCAGTTTACGTCAACATTCCATTGGAAATCATGAGTTTTGAAAGGAACTGCATTAAATTGTACCTCAATACCTTTATTTTCAACAGATCCTGCATTAATATATCTTGAAGAGTATCCTGTTCCTGTAGAATAATCTACCGGGAATACTTGATCAGAACTTAAACTTTTGTAAACACTTACCTCAAAACCAACTCTTCTGTCAAGAAATTGCATTTCTAAACCAAGTTCTTGAGATTTAGTTTTTACAGGACGTAAATCAGCGTTAGCTCCTATATTTGGTCTAGAGTATAATGGGTTTGATCCAAAATTATTAAATTTTGTAAAAACGTTTTGCAATGAATACAAATCAATGTTTCCTTGTGGATTCTCTGCATAACTCGCTCTAAATTTACCAAAAGATAACCACTCTTGATTAACAAGCTTAGTAAATACAAAACTCGCAGAAGTTGAGAATGTATTCAATGAATTATTCCCTTTTGGTAAAGTTGAGAACGCATCATTACGTACAGTACCATCTAAGTATAAGAAATCTTTATACCCTAAAGTTGCAGAAGCAAAAGCACTATTTACTCCTGAGTTATTCTCAGCCTCAACTGGAAGTGGCACAGGATTTACTGAATTTGATAATGCGTAAATATCTGGAATAATAAGTCCTCCATCTGTAGAATTAAGCGTAGAAGTACGTCTTGTTCTTAAAGAGTTAAGACCTACTAAACCTGTTAAAGAAATATTTTCAGTAAGCTTTTTATTGAAGTTCAACATGAACTGATAATTTTGCTCAGAAAACATACCTTGATATTTTTGATATCCAGAACCTACAGCCAATCTGTTTATTCCAAATGTACCATTTAAAGAACCAACTGCTTTTCTTTCTTCACGTAATTCTGCATAACTATCAGAACTTACTTTTGCGTTAGCTGTTAACCAATCAGCAATTTTATAATCTAACTGAACGTAACCAATAAAACGGTTTCTCTCATCAGATTGGTAGTTTTTGAATCTTGTAAAATAAGGGTTATCCCAATATTTAGGATTAGTATCTCCATTAGCAGGATCTCCCATATTCCAAGAAATATTTTGTCCTCCTGAATTTTTAAAAACTTCTTCCTGTGCTTTTATATCAACATTAGTTGCCCACCATTGACGGAATAATCCAGCAACGTTATCACCACCGTAACCTGTTGTATTTCTACCAACTGTAGTTTGAGCCAAGTAATTTGCAAATACACTAGCAGATAATCTATCAGTCAATTTGTGGTTAATTTTAAGACTAAAATTATTTTTCTTTAATTCACTGTTTGGCAATATTCCATTTTCTTTATAGTTGTTGTAGTTCAAAACGTAACTAGTTTTGTCAGTACCATCCTCTATAGAGATAGAGTTATTAAATGTTGTAGCTGCCTGAAAGAAAGTAATAGGTCCATTTTCAGCTGCTTTCCACTGTGTTTTCTTTCCAAAATTAGGAGAATATTTAGAATAAGCATCCCATTGGTAAACTGAAAGACTTGGGTCAAAAGCAACACCATAAGAAGCATCATCTGTTGTAGTTGCAACTTGGTTTCCGTTTTTATCTATAGTAAAAAATGCACCTGTTGGTCCAACCGGAATACCTGCAGGGTTACCATTTTTATCATAAGTTGGTCCGTAACCTTGTCCGTATTTATCCTGATAAACAGGGAAAGTTTTTTTATCAGCAGTACCTACAGAAAAATCACTTGAAATAGTAACACCCATTCCTTTTTTTGCTTTTCCTTTTTTGGTTGTAATCATGATTACCCCGTTACCAGCCTGCCATCCGTATAATGCTGCAGCCGCTGCACCTTTTAATACGTTTAATGACTCAATATCATCCGGATTAATATCCATTGCAGCATTACCATAATCATAAGTATTACGAGCTCCTTGCGTTTGTGCACCCTGGCTTGAGTTTACGTTACTATTGTTAATAGGCATACCATCAATAACAATAAGCATTTGGTTATCTCCCGTAAGGTTTTTAACCCCTCTGGAAACTACGTTTGTAGAACCTCCAAAGTTGGTGTTTTTTCTAATATTTACACCAGCTGCTTTTCCTGAAAGCTCATTAAGAAAGTTTCCACTTGCAACACCTGAATTTAAATCAGCACCTTTAATCTCTTGTGAAGCGTAACCTAAAGATTTTTTCTCTTTTTTAATCCCTAAGGCCGTTACTACTACACCTTCCAGTTCAACTGATGAACTTGTTAACTTTACATTTACTGAAGTTGATCCAGCAGATATTTCTTGAGATTTCATCCCAATATAAGTAAATACCAAGGTTTGACTTGGCGATGCTTTGATAGAATATTTTCCATCAAAATCTGTTTGCGTTCCTGTTTTTGTTCCTTTAACTAAAACACTCACACCTGGCAAAGGCATTCCTGCGTTATCGGAAACAATTCCTGAAACAGCTCTTTCTTGCGCAAAAGTAAGCTGCGCCATAAGTACTACAAGTAGCACTAAGAATCCATTAAACTTTAGTTTCATTTTTTAAATTTTGAATTAGTATCCGACAAACATCATAATATTTTCTTAAAACAACAAGGCGATTTTAAACTTCGCTTGGTATTTTTTTAATATTATTTTAACACACACTCATATCTCGGTACTTAATTAGCACTTAATTAACGGTATCTGTAATTTTAAACATAAATTACTGACTTTCCATTAATGTAAATTTTAACATTTAATTAACACTTAAAGGCAGAATAAGCCTAAAAAATCGAATCAAAAAATTAAATTAAAGTAGCTTTTTTCTTAGCAAAAAATAAACCAAATAAAACATTTCTGCCTGTAATTGTTTTATTTAGCTCATTTTAAGGCGATAAACTCTCTTTCGATTACTTCAAACTGTAACTCAACCCTTTAACTTCTTGCATATCCTCGATTATATTTTTCTTACTGTTTTTAAAAAGCTTCATGCTAATTATTTTACAAAAAAAAGCTGCCCAGGAATAGACTGGGCAGCTTTATCTTATTATTATAGTTTATAAACTAAAGTTCATTTTGTTCAACTAACGGATTTGCATTGATTTCTGCTTTCGGAATTAACCATTGCCATCTTTTATCAGTTGGTAATACAATCATAACTCCATTTACAATTGAAGAATCATGATTTGCGCCTGTTCTGTCTAAAGCCGAATTTGTTCGCTTTAAATCAAAAAATCTAAATCCTTCTCCCCACAATTCTATTCGTCTTTGTATTAAGATTTCGTCAATTAAAGCTTGTCCTGTATTACTGGACAAAATGTAACTTGGATTTCTGGTTTTCTCAAAATCAAAAAGTATGGTTGCTGCATCTGGCTGACCCAATCTTGCTTTTGCTTCGGCTTCTATAAGATACATTTCGGCTGCACGCATGTACGGAACATCACATCTGCTGTCTCCGGTATTTATTGATAAGAATTTTTGACTTGTATAAGGAAACTTAGCAAAGTTACTGGCTAATGAAAGACCCGGATGCTTACCATCTTTACTAAAAATAGCAGAGCGTACATCTGCAGACGGAATCATATTATACAA
Organism: uncultured Flavobacterium sp.; assembly: GCF_963422545.1. Taxonomy (NCBI): domain Bacteria; kingdom Pseudomonadati; phylum Bacteroidota; class Flavobacteriia; order Flavobacteriales; family Flavobacteriaceae; genus Flavobacterium; species uncultured Flavobacterium sp. The sequence goes on along the minus strand of NZ_OY730245.1, from coordinate 353,973 downwards.
CTTGCTATTAATTGCTCTTGGACAAGTACGTATTACCGTTGAATTATAATTTCTTGACATATAGGCACCAAAATTCCCAAAATAATCTGTTTGAGCTTCATTGATATGACTTCCCCACATCCATTCTTTATTGTTATAATCGTTAAAACCCGCACCATATTCTACTATAGACATTAAACTGATGCCTTTTTTGGCTTTATTGGCATAATCAGCTGCAATTGCCCAATTTCCCTGAGTTAATGCGACACGTGCTTTTAATCCTTGTGCTACTTTTAGATTCAAATGAGAGTTATTTGGTTTCATAAATCCCACTAACAAAACATTTGCTTCGTCTAAATCCTTATTAATCTGAGCATAAACTTCTTCAACTGTAGAACGAGGATAATTATCATTGTCAACGGTTAAAATTATCGGAACTCCTAACTGAGAATTTGTTTCACCATTTATATATCTTTTACCAAATAATTGTACCAATTGAAAATGGCAGAAGGCACGATATAAAAGTGCTTGTCCTTTTACGATATTTTTATCTTCGGGAGGACCAGATGCTGCATCGGCTGCATTAATTATTGTATTTGCATTGCGTATAATACTGTAATACGTTCTATAAGGAAAACGAAGATCCTGTGAATTTTCATTACTAAATGCGTTCCAATTATAGACTTGCAGAAACCAATCGTTTGTTACCGGAAAAACAACGTCATCGCCCGCAATATCAACTTGCTCCATTAATGAACCTAAACCACATTCACCTTGACTTTCATAACGTATATACAGCGATCTGTGAATTCCGTTTAAAGTTGTCATTAAATTATCTGTTGTTTTTGTTGCAGCATCATAATCTACAAACTCAGTTGGTGTTTTATCTAAAAATTCCTCTGAGCAAGATCCCAAGCCAATTATTGACGCTACACACCATATCAGTTTTATATAATTTGATTTCATAATATTAAAAATTTAAATTAAAGCCCATCGAAATCATTCTTGATGGTATATATCTATTTTGGGTCGTTCCGTTAAAAGTTTGAGTAGGATCCATTCCCTGACGTTTGGCAAACAGCAAAAGATTTTCGCCATTTACATAAATTGTCGCATTATCAATTTTTAGTTTAGATATTAAATCTGATGATAGTTTGTATGATAAATTAATCTGTCTTAAAGCTAAATAATCTGATTTTTGTAACCATCTATCAGAAGCAGCAGAAGATTGTGTATTTCTATTGATGTCTAATCTTGGAACATCTGTCATATCTCCCGGTTTTTGCCATCTGCTTAAAATATCAGTGCTAAAAGCAGATCCATAACTGTTTCCTGTATGCATAAGACCTGAATAATTTGTATCATACGTTAAACCTCCTATTTGATAAGAACACATAATATCTAACTGAAGTCCCTGATATTTAAAAGTATTACCAAAAGTTCCAAATAAATCCGGAATTGCTGAACCTGCATAATGATATAAAGCTTTATTTTGGTTTGTTGTTACATTTACTCCATCTACCACTCTACCTGTGGGATCATTTGGCACCATTAAATTTGGATCTGCAACATACAAAGCATATCCGTCTGCAGGGTCAACTCCATACCAATCTCTTAACCAATAATCATACATCGAATGACCTACTTCAAGTTTTTTTGATCCGCTAATTATTTCCTTTTGAGGCAGACTTGTAATTTCATTTTGAATTGTAGATGCATTGATATTCAAACCCCATGAAAAATTATTTGTTTTGAGAATCACTCCATTTAATGAAACCTCAAAACCTCTGTTAAACATAGATCCTATATTTTCTACTCTATCATCGAGTCCTGAAGACAATGGATTTGGAATCGAAAAAATAAGTCCATCCGTATTTCTATTATAATACTCTACGCTTCCTTTAAGCCTGTTTTTAAATAACCCAAATTCTACCGCCAGATCTTTCTGGGTATTAACTTCCCATTGCAAATTTGGTGCAGCTGCAGCATTTGTAATAATTCCTCCTTCATTTCCGTTATCATAACCCAGACTATACGTTGGCTGACTTATATAATAACTCAAACCTGTATTATCAATATGAGAATCATTACCTACTTCTCCTATCGATGCCCGTACTTTTAAGTCATTAATCCAGGAAATATCAGCCAGAAAATTTTCTTTAGAAATTACCCACGCTCCGCCAAAAGACCAAAAATTCCCCCATCGATTTTCCTGTGAAAATTTTGAAGACCCATCTCTGCGCAACGATGCCGAAAAAATATATTTATCTTTATAATCATATCCAACTCTTGAAAAATAAGATTCAGTTGCATAGTTTCTGGTAAATGACGTTAAATCTGTAGTAGTAGCGTAGTTAATAAACTCCACGATATTAGGCACCACCTGACCCGTTTTGGTACCAGTTGTCCAATTTCTTTCGTAATCAAAACTTTCATGTCCTAGCAAGGCAGTGATCGTATGGTTTCCTAATTTTTTCGAGTAATTAAGCAATTGATTGTAAGTAACACCAGTCAAAATATTATCCTCTTTTCCCATTAATCCCGTTGGGGCGCCATCTCCTATTTCAGTGTTAAACGAATACGTTCTGTTAGAATAAGTCTTATCTACAGAAGCATTAGTGGTAAACTTAAAATCTTTTAAAAAATCTATTTCAAAATAAGCTCTTCCTGAAAGCCCCAATCCTTTTTCATTATCTGTATTATTCAATGTTTCATAAACAATATTTCGTCCATTTGATGCACCGGATCCTCTCATCGTAGAATATATCTTATCACCGTTTGCATCCAATTCATAAGCGCCAGTTTCTGTATGATCATGAACAGGATATATAGGTCCCATATATCGTGTGGTTCTAAAAGCATTACTAAAAGCAGATGAATTATCTACTCCATTAACTGCCAAATTCGTACTCGATAATGTACCTGAAATATTTACACCTGTTTTAAACCAGTTGTTTAAACTTGTATTTAAATTCAAACGGCCCGTAGTTCTTTCTAAACCTGAGTTTTGCACATACCCTTCTTCATTTAAATACCCTAAAGAGGCAAAATAATTTGATTTTTCTGATTTTCCCTGATAAGAGAAATCTATGTTCTGACGGACTCCTGCTCTTTCTATCTGTTTTTCCCAATTTAAATCATCGGGATATAATAATTGTGCATCCGGATTTAATTTTCCATCTGTACCAACAATACTCGCACCAGGAACATTAAACGGATTTGTCACTAATACAACCGGAACTCTTGCAGATGCATAAGAATTAGCGGCATCAATCTGAGGTTGCGTTGCCATTGGACGGCTGTTTCTAATTGCTTCCCATTCTAAAGGATAATAGTCATAAGCATCTACCCTATTATACTCTTTGATTGATCTTGAAGTCATACCGGTACTTACGTTTAAAGAAAACTTATCTTTAGAGGATTTTCCAGTTTTGGTCGTAATGATAATAACACCATTTGCGGCTTTTGAACCATAAAGCGATGTTGAAGCAGCATCTTTTAAAACCGTTAAACTCTCAATATCATTAGAATTTATATTGCTGATATCTCCTGCAAACGGAACTCCATCGACAACATACAATGGCGTATTCGATCCGTTTATAGAGCTAAAGCCACGTATCCTTATTTCTGGAGCTGCTCCCGGCTGTCCTGACGAACTCTGAATTTGAACTCCTGAAGTACTTCCTTCTAAAACCGAAAGTGCATTGGTAAGAGGTCTGTTCTCTAATTGCTCAGATTTGATTTGAGTCGCAGATCCCGTGTACGAAGATTTTTTTGCTTTGCCATAAGCAACAACCACAATCTCATCTAATGCTTTTCCATCTTCCTGCATTTTGGCATTAATGACTGATGAAGTACCAACAGTAATCATGGCCTCCTTCATCCCCATATAAGTAAATACAAGAATATCTCCTGTTTTGGCTTTTATGAGATATTTGCCGTTCAAATCTGTTTGAGCATGGTTTTTTGTGCCTTTTACAATAACGTTTACGTCAGGAATTGGTTCCCCGTTATCTGAAACAACTCCAGAAATTGTTCTTTCTTGCGAAAAAGAAAGCTGCATGATCAACATCAGCATTGATGTTAAAATCCATTTAAATTTTACCCTCATGTTAAATTTTTTGGTTAATAATTAAGCAAAATTGATGATAATTTCTTACAATAACTAATATTATATAGAATAAAGTTTACAAAAACATACAAAATATATAGCTTTTTCTTACTTTATAAATAAATCACTAAACAATAGCCTATGTTAATAAATTATAAAGCACACTGTATCTGACTCTTAGAGAGTTTATTTGTGTTTTTAAAAAAAAGCGTCCTGAAAAAACAGAAATACATGTCCAGATCGACATTTCATTTACCCCAATTCCGGTTTTCTAGAAAAAAAATATCATATTTGCCTTCTAAAATGTTTGAAAATGCTTGAAAAAAATTTCTCCGGATTTGTTTTAGAAACAGGAACAGATGAAGCCGGTCGTGGTTGTTTAGCCGGACCAGTTACGGCAGCAGCTGTAATCTTACCAGAGAATTTTGAAAATCAGATTCTAAACGACAGTAAACAGCTTTCTGAAAAAACAAGAGTATTACTAAAACCTATTATAGAAGAACTTGCAGTTTGTTTTTCGGTTACACATTTATTTCCTGATGAAATTGACGAAATAAATATTCTAAATGCTTCGATGAAGGGAATGCAGGAATGTGTTTTAAAACTAAGTCAGGTTCCTGAATTTATTATTGTTGACGGAAATCGTTCTCTTAATGCAAAATTAGGATTGAAAAATACTGTTGGTAAACAATTTTCTACAACCGAAATAGAGCTGTTAAAATCTATACCAAATCAAAGTATTATAAAAGGTGATGCCAAATTTTTGAGTATTGCCGCAGCCTCTGTTCTGGCAAAAACATATCGAGATGAATATATGGATCAAATTCATGAAGAATTCCCGATGTATAACTGGAAAAAAAACAAAGGTTATCCAACCAAAGAACATCGTGAGGCTATTAAAAAATATGGTCCGACAAAATACCATCGTATGAGTTTTAGGCTTTTGCCGGATCAATTAGAGTTTGATTTTTAATTTTTTTCGAAAATTTCGTTTTTACTGAGAAAAGAAACTAGCTGACTCTCCCATTCCAAGATACTTTCGGCAGAAGCTCTATCAGCCTTATCAAAATAAAAATGTTTTTGAACCTCCAGTCCGCAATAATTGAAGATTCCCGTATCTGATGTTAATGCCAGAGCTTTATCCATTCCAATTGTTTCATATTCTGCATTTGATTTTCCGTGCGAATTGATGATGATTGCCTTCTTTCCCGTCAATAATCCTTTTTGAACGCCCTGATCGTATCGATAAGCAAACCCGTAACTAAAAACACGATCAATAAAACCTTTCATAATCGCCGGCATTCCCGTCCACCAAATTGGGTAAATAAAAATAATCTGGTCTGCCCAAGCAATAAAACCCTGCTCCGTTTTTATATCATCAGCAACCTGCCCCATTCTTTGTCCCTGCATATCTTCCAGAGATAAAACCGGATTAAAATTGATTTGATTTAAATCTCGAACAATAACTTCTTCTCCTGAATTTTCAAGACTTTCAACAACAGTTTGTTTGAAGAAATGATTTAAACTTGCTGAATTTGGATGTGCATAAATAATTAAATTTCTCATGTTTTCTATTTTTAAAGATTGAACATGACAAATGTAAAACGGAAGATTTGGTGACAATTGTAAGAAAACGAAAAGGAATTTCTATTCTGCTTTTGAGCTGCAGATATCGCTTTGAAATTTCAGGAATTTTGTTGGAGAAAGATTCATATAATATTTAAAATCGTGTATCAATTGGCTTTGATCATAATAACCACATTGATCTACAATAGAAAGCCAATCGGTTTTTGAATCGTTTAGAATATCTTTTTCAATAGCCTCAACTGCTTTTAAAAACCTCTCATAACGACTGATTTCTTTAATGGTATAACCAAAAAATTTCTTTTGATTGAGCTGAATATTTCGCTCAGATTGATTGATTTTAGAAGCAACTGCTTTTATTGGATTTAGAGCTTCATCTTTAAAATCAGCCAAAAGTGTTGTTAAGGCATTTTGCTCTCGCAAATAAGGTTTACAAAACTCTAATATATAATCGACACGTTCTTTTGTATCAGCCAACTTATTTAACTCTTCCCATAAAACCGAAAAGCAATTCTCTTCAATTAAAGCATCCGGATGTATAGGCAGTGAATGTGTTAAAAGCGCATTACCAAAGAATCTATAAAAAGCATCCTCTTTAAAATTAGCTACTAAAATCTCTGAATCAGGTTCTAATGTATAATCGAATGCCTGTTTTATTGGACCCAAAACAAGACATTTTTCGACTTCAAGAGTTGAATTTTTCTCTGATTTTAAAGATATCTTTGTTCCGAAATTAAAAACAAGAATGGTTTGAAAACTAGGCAGTAAAGTTTTCGTTATGGGAAATGCCGTTTTATTTTCGGCAAAATAAAAATGAGAAAAAACAGTTTCAAATGCTGAAGGAACAGCAATTCTAAAATTGTTATTATCTTCAGCATTTTTCATACTATTCATATTTTAAAAGCTTTATGATACAAATTCGGCTTCAAACAATTGGGTCAAATGTTTTACGATTTTGGCTTTTACCTCGGCTTCGTCAACTTTCTCTACGCCAAGTTCTACGTTTAATGAGGTAACACCTTTTCCGCGGATACCACAAGCAATGATATTATCAAAATATCCTAAATCTACATTTACATTTAAAGCAAATCCGTGCATGGTTACCCAACGTGAAGCGCGAACGCCAAGTGCACAAATTTTACGTGCAAACGGAGTTCCAACATCAAGCCAAACGCCTGTTTCGCCATCACTTCGTCCACATTTTAAACCATATTCTTCTAAAGTCAGAATAATAGATTCTTCGAGAAAACGTAAATATTTATGAATATCTGTAAAGAAATTTTCTAAATCTAAAATTGGATAACCTACAATTTGTCCCGGTCCGTGATACGTAATATCGCCACCTCGATTGATTTTATAAAAAGTAGCTCCTTTGGCTTCAAGCTGCTTTTCGTTTAACAACAAGTTTTCTATATCGCCACTTTTACCTAAAGTATAAACATGTGGATGTTCTACAAACAGTAAATAATTTGGCGTTGATAAATCAAGTTCTTCTCTTCTGTTTTTGATTTTTAAGTCGACTATGTCCTTAAAAAGTTCTTCCTGATATTCCCAGGTCGATTTATAATCTTTACTTCCTAAATCTTGAAGTTGAATTTTTTTGTTCATTTTAATTATTTTTCAAACTCTACTTCAAAGTTGAGTTTGTCAGGATTCTCCATATAATCCGTGAAAGGGTATTGAATTGTAATTGATTTGCGATCTTCGCTAAACAAAGCATTTGGGTTTGATACTTTCTTGATTTTTTTAGGAAAATGATATTTTACAATATAGTTTGACGAAGCAAAAATCATCTTAGACATATCTGCTGCAGAATCTTTTACTTTTTCGATAAGTTGTTTGTCTATTACGGCTTTGCGCGTAAATTTCTTTCCGTCGTAAGTATAACTTAATTTGCTTTTATTATCTCCTAAACCTCCTCCAAATGCAGCTGAAGTGGCTCCGCTTGCTCCTTCTAATTTTTGAAGTGCACTTGCCGTTTGTAATATATCCTGTAGTTCATTTACGCTTTTAAAATCAGTAAAAAGTGTCATTAAAAACTCTTTTTTCTCTGCATTCATCTTAGTGTTTACTACAAAATTTTCCAGTTTTTTAAGCTCTTTCTGAGTCTCCGGTGATAGTTTTGCGATACTGTCTTTTTTCTGTTCAAATAGTTGCTTAAAGGTAAAAGTGGTATCAATATTTTTCTTGGCATCCGCTCCCATTTGACTCCCTACTTGATCTCCAGCCATTGCCATCAGCGCAGAACCATCCATATCAACAGAAAATTTACCGGTTCCATTGTCACTTATGTACATGTTTTCAGTAAATGTGCAACTTGTTAATGTTGCTAATAAAAAAGAAAAACTAAGTAGTTTATATAATTTCATATGGTTAATTTTTTATCAAATATACGAACTCTATTTTAATTGGTTAATTGTTGATTTGTTTAATCGTTTATGCGAAAAATTGCCCACGGATTTGACGGATTTAAACGGGTTTAACGCAGGTATTTAGGTTTATCTTTGTCAAAGTTTTAAACTTTGACAAAGATATTCCCATCATAAATAAAAAATCAGTGTATAACCTGTTTAAATCCGTCAAATCCGTGGTCCATAAACTTACTCTAAAACCACTTCCAGACTTGTCATTTCAGGATCTTGCAAACAATCTGAAAGTTGAAATTCTAAAGTCAATGCTTTTTTATCAGAACTGATAATGGCATTTTTTTTGAAAGGTTCTGAGGTTCTGAGAGGCTAAGATACTGAGGTTTTTATTTAATTTTTTATAGAAATAGTTTTTACCACAATATTGTCTTTGCGAACGAGGAATCGCATGCATTTGTTTTCAACGGATTAAAATCCGTTACTACAATATGAATCATTCTTCCGGAATTTTTTAGAGGAGTTCCGTAGGAACAAAATATATTGTAGGGATGGATTTTAATCCATCATTCGCAATCGGAACCCAATCTTGTCTTTGCGAGGAACGAAGCAATCTCATGTCGAATATCTCATAATTTAATTATTGCAAGCGTGATTGCTTCGTTCCTCGCAAAGACAAAACACTCCAACTAAAAGGTCTTTTGAAAACTAAAATTTCTAATCTAGCCCCGATAGAAATGGAAATCCTTTTGTGCCGGTGTTCGGCACAAAAGATTGAAATGAATAGCGGGACTAAAGGGATTGAAAACCAAAAAATACTGCTTCAAAAAATCTAAAAACTGCATTCTGAAATCTACATTCTTTTCTTTATCTTTGCACACTTAAAAAAGAGCACAAAATGGCATTATCAGAACAAGAAATCATTAGAAGAGAAAAACTTCAAAACTTACGCAACTTAGGAATCAATCCTTATCCAGCTAATCTTTTTCCTGTAAATCATACTTCGAAGCAAATTAAGGAGTCTTTTGAAGAAGGTAAAAAGGTTATCGTTGCCGGACGTTTGATGAGTGTGAGAGATCAGGGAAAAGCTTGTTTTGCTGAATTGCAGGATAGCGAAGGACGTATACAATTGTACGTGAATCGCGATGTTTTGTGTGAAGGTGATGATAAAACATTATACAACACGGTTTTTAAAAAATTAACTGATTTAGGTGACTTTATTGGTATCGAAGGTGAATTGTTTACGACACAAGTTGGTGCAAAATGTATTCGTGTGAGCGGTTTTACTTTCTTGAGTAAAACGTTACGCCCTCTTCCGTTACCAAAAGTGGATGAAGACGGAAAAATACACGATGCTTTTAATGATGCCGAATTGCGTTACAGAATGCGTTATGTAGATTTAACAGTGAATCAGCATGTTAAAGAAACTTTTATTAAACGTACAAAGTTGTTCAGCGCGATGCGTGGTTATTTTAACGATGCCGGATATCTTGAAGTTGACACACCGGTTTTACAATCGATTCCTGGTGGTGCTTCGGCAAGACCTTTTATCACGCACCATAATTCGCTTGATATTCCGCTTTATATGCGTATTGCAAACGAATTATACTTAAAGAGATTAATTGTTGGTGGTTTTGAAGGTGTTTATGAGTTCTCAAGAAACTTCCGTAACGAAGGAATGGACAGAACGCATAATCCTGAATTTACAGCAATGGAAATATATGTAGCCTATAAAGACTACAACTGGATGATGGAATTTGCTGAAGGTTTGCTTGAGCATTGTGCAATTGCTGTAAACGGAACTAGCGAAGTGACTTTTGGTGAACACCAAATTAACTTTAAAGCGCCGTATGCTCGTGTTACAATGACAGATTCTATCAAACATTTTACTGGTTTTGATATCTCAGGAAAAACTGAAGAAGAATTGTTTGAAGCCGCAAGAGGAATGGGAATCGAAGTTGATAAAACAATGGGTAAAGGAAAATTGATCGATGAAATTTTTGGAGCTAAATGTGAAGGAAATTATATTCAGCCAACTTTCATTACTGATTATCCTAAAGAAATGTCGCCTCTTTGTAAAGAACACCGCGATAATCCTGAACTTACTGAGCGTTTTGAATTGATGGTTTGTGGTAAAGAAATTGCTAATGCATACTCTGAATTAAATGACCCAATTGATCAGCGTGAACGTTTTGAAGATCAAATGCGTTTGGCTGCAAAAGGTGATGATGAAGCTAATGGAATCATCGATGAGGATTTCTTAAGAGCGCTTGAATACGGTATGCCTCCAACTTCTGGAATGGGAATTGGAATGGATCGTTTGATTATGTATTTAACAAATAACGCATCAATTCAGGAAGTTTTATTGTTCCCACAAATGCGTCCGGAGAAAAAACAATCTCAGATTGAACTTTCTGACGAAGAAAAAGTAATCATTACTTTATTGAAAGGAAACGAAAATAAAATGGAATTAGGGCAACTAAAAGTTACTTCTGCTTTAAGCGGTAAAAAATGGGATGTGTCTATGAAAAACTTATCGAAACACGGTTTGACTAAAGTTGTCGTTGAAGGCGAGTTTAAAACTGTGGAATTGGTGGAGTAATTTTTTAAAATTCCAATTTTGGAAATTACAAATTCCAATTTGATTTTATAATATTCAAACCCGACAGGTTTTAAAAACCTGTCGGGTTTTGTATTTTGTTCCATTTAAACCAACAAAGCTGCTTTATTCTCAATATCATTTTGAGCTATTAAAGACTTTATATTATTAAAAGTTACCAAAGCAATTTGTGTTAAGGCTTCATTGGTAAAAAAGGCCTGATGTGCTGTTACTAAAACATTTGGAAAACTCATTAAACGCTGAATCGCATCATCTTGAATGATATCAGCCGAAAGATCTCTGAAAAATAGTTTTTCTTCCTGCTCGTAAACATCGATTCCAAGATAACCAATTTTCCCTTCTTTAAGACCTTCGATAACTGAAGCTGTTTCTATTAATCCGCCACGACTTGTGTTGATAATCATCACACTGTCTTTCATCTCATCGATAGACTTGCTATTAATAATATGTTTGGTTTGCTCGTTTAAAGGGCAATGAAGCGATATAATATCACTCGATTTAAAGATTTCTTCAAGAGAAACAAATTGTACTCCGTCTTTTTCCATTTCGGCATTCGTAACAATATCATACGCCAGAACTTTACATCCAAAACCTAAAGCAATTTTAGCAAAAGTTTTTCCTATATTTCCCGTTCCAATGATCCCGATTGTTTTTCCAAATAAATCGAAACCTAATAATCCGTTCAAAGAAAAGTTTTGTTCCCGAACTCTGTTATAAGCTTTATGTGTTTTTCTGTTTAAAGTTAAAATCATTGCCATTGCATGTTCTGCAACTGCCTGAGGCGAATATGCGGGAACGCGGCAGACCTTTATATTGTACTTTTTTGCAGCTTCTAAATCGACGTTATTAAAACCAGCACAACGCAATGCAATAATCTTCACTCCCTTTTCTGCCAATTGTTTGATAACAGCTCCATTGACAATATCGTTTACAAAAACGCAGACAATAGAGGTATTTTCTATTAAAATAACAGTCTGCGGATTTAGTTGTGTTTCAAAAAAATCTAACTCAAAACCAAAATCGGCATTGTATTTATTAAAGAAAGTTTTATCGTAAGGCTGTGTTGAAAAAAAGGCAATTTTATTATTGTTTGATGCGACATTTAAACTCATAATAACTTGTTTTTTTGGGTTCTTTACTTCTTGTTTTACTAAATTACGCAATTAATTTTGAAGTGAATTTCTGATCCTAAAAAAAGAATTCCTAATAGAACCCTTTTATTAAAACACCTTTTTTATTCCCTAAATTTTAAATGATCTGTACTAAAAAGTAAACCAATTCCGCTGTACGGATCTTTTTTTAAGTCATAGAAACTATTTACACCTTCCAGATTTTTATACAAATCTGAAATTATAGCCGATTGCTGAAATCCATCAATTGTATGGTTTATGATTGTATCTGCAAGACAGGTTAATTCTTTCGTTGCATTTGTAACTCCAATATTATTTCCCGTTTCCCAATCCCAAATAATCCAATCCCAATTGTGTTTTTTATGAACAGAATCCATCCACAAATAAGACAGATTTTTGATTTTTATTTTTCCTAATTCTTTTCCTTTCCAATATTCAACACTTTCAATTATGGCTTTTATTACCAAATCTGTTTGATTATAAAGAAAATCAGGATTCGAAATCTGAATGATTTTTACAGCATCGGCAATTTTGGTATTGATTGTTTTTAATTCTTTTTCATTGGGCTTTCTTAAAAAAGCAAATTCAATATCTTGTCGTTCAAAAACATCTCCCGGTGATTTCACCAACATTTCTGCAGGAACACAATTGGTATTAGAATATTCATCCGGAAACTCTTCTTTCGGATCAAAAGAAAAATTTTCATCTCCATAAAAACCGGAAACATATTTTTTTTCGATTTCTTTTACTAGCAAATATGTCTCGTAATTAATATCCTCTTTTATTTCGTCTTCGTTTTTGAATTTACAGAAATAATCCGGTTGCAACATCCAATATAAACAAAGCGCCGTTCCTTTATCAAGATACTTTTGTTTGATAATCCATTTAAAAGGTTCAATTCCGTCATCATAATTCCAATGCTGAACAAATTGATGTAATTCGGCAGCAGTTAATTTGCGATAAGACATTTCACCATTTACGGCTTTAAGAACTCGATTTTTATTTTTCTTATTAAACAATTCCTTCATATTTTAATATAATTGTATTCTCTTAATTTATTTTATTCTAACAAATTTAAGTTTAAAAGCACAATAAATAAAGACACAATTACAGCAATTAAAAGCTTATTAAAGATCAAAATACAATTCATCAAACACTTTTTCGTTTTGTTAAATAAATTATAATTCTGATTATCAGATTAAACCTATTCAATTTGATAAAGTCTAACATCTATAACAATTAAAAAACTTACATCATGAAAAAATTATTTATTGCAGCTTTGTTATTCATTGGGCTGGCGAGTTTCGCACAACAAACGGATCAAAAATCAACTCGCGAACCAAGAGAAAAATTAACTCCGGAACAGCATAATGAAAAACAGTTGAAGAAACTTACTTCTGAATTAAATCTGGACGCTAATCAACAAGCTCAGGTTAAACAATTTTTAGCCGACAGAAGTGCTAAAGCTGAGAAATTCAAAGAAGCACGCCAGGCAAAAAAAGACAGCGATGTAAAACCTACTGCCGCAGAAAGAGAAGCATTCAAAAAAGAAGTAATGGCTGAAAGATATGCAAATGATGCTAAAATGAAATCGATCTTAAATGCGGATCAATACGCAAAATGGAAAGCAATTCAAGAAGAGAATAAAGACAAAGCAAGAGAAAAAATGAAAGAATACAAAAAAGCAAATAACTAATTCATCTTATAAAAAAAGAGGCTCGTGAGCCTCTTTTTTGTTTTTTAGAATGTTTTTGAAACCTTATCAATTGCATTAATTGTGAAATCTAAATCTTCATAAGTTAATGCATCTGTAATAAACCAGGTTTCATATGCCGATGGCGCAATATAAACACCTTCTTGCAACAAACCATGGAAGAATTTCTTAAACGTTTCGTTATCTCCTTTTGCTGCTGTTTGAAAATCAACAACCGGATTTGAATCAAAGTGAACAGAAATCATTGATCCTACTCTATTGATAGTAAAAACAACATTATTTGCTTTTAAAACTCTATCTATTCCAGCTTCTAAATAAGCTGTTTTTTCGTCTAAACGATCAAAAATTGCACGATCATTATTTAATGATTGCAACATTGCTAATCCTGCTGCCATTGCCAGCGGATTTCCGGACAATGTTCCTGCTTGATAAACAGGACCAAGCGGTGCTAAATAATTCATGATTTCAGCACGTGCAGCAAAAGCTCCAACCGGCAAACCTCCACCAATTACTTTTCCGAAAGTAACAATATCAGCATCGATGTTAAACAATTCCTGAACTCCGCCGCGAGCCAAACGGAAACCTGTCATAACCTCATCAAAAATTAATAAAATTCCGTTTGCAGTACATAAATCTCTTAAACCTTGTAAGAAACCTTTTTGAGGCGGAATACATCCCATATTTCCGGCAACCGGTTCGATAATTATAGCAGCAATTTCGTTTTTATTAGCTTCGATTAAAGTCTTTACATTCTCTAAATCATTGTATTTTGCCAACAAAGTGTCTTTTGCAGTTCCTTCTGTAACTCCGGGACTATTTGGTGATCCAAAAGTTACGGCTCCACTTCCCGCCTGAATCAAAAACGAATCAGAATGTCCGTGATAGCAACCTGCAAATTTTATTATTTTATCTCTTTTTGTAAATCCGCGAGCCAGACGAATCGCGCTCATACAAGCTTCTGTACCTGAATTTACAAATCTGATTTTATCAATATTCGGAACCATTGAAACCGCCAAAGCCGCAATCTCCGTTTCTAATTCCGTTGGCATTCCAAATGAAGTTCCCAATTTTGCTTTTTCAATCACTGCATCTACAACTGGCTGATAAGCATGACCTAAAATCATTGGTCCCCAAGAATTGATATAATCTATTAATTTATTCCCGTCTTCGTCATACAAATAAGCACCTTTGGCACTTTTTACAAAAATAGGAGTTCCGCCAACCGCTTTAAACGCTCTAACTGGTGAATTTACTCCTCCCGGAATTACTTTTTCTGCTTCAGCAAAAAGCTGACTACTTCTTTTATATATCATTATTTATTTTAGATTTTTGAGTCCCAATTTTAGATCTAATTATAAAATTATACGTTGACCTATTATAAACTCATTAAAATATTTTTGTTCAATTTGATCTTCTTTACTAAGTTCTTCTATTTTCTTATTTGATATTCCAATAGGAGAATAAAATGTCCATTTCCATGTTGGGCGATATTTTATAAAAAAATGCCTTTCGGCAAATTTATCATGAACATACACCCCGCAAAAAAGTCTAATACTTAAAACTGCTGCAAAAGCAAAAACTCCCCACAAAATTTTCTTCTTCATAATAATAAATCACTCAAAACTTTTAATTCACAATTCACAACTAAAAAACTACTTAACTTTCAACTTCTGCCCAATCGAAAGCGCATTATCTGAAAGGTTGTTTTTCTGTTTTAAATCTTCAACCATTACGTTGAATTTCTTCGAAATCGAATATAAAGTATCTCCTTTTTGAACTTCGTATAAATTTGGATCGTTTAAACTTGAGTTCGAATTTGAAGTTGTATTAGAAGTTGAGGCACTTTTAACTGCAACAGATTTCTCAAAAGGTTTGTAGTTTCTGCCTGTAACCTGACAATCGTACTGATGCAGATTATAACGCTCAATATAACTTATTAATTTATCCGGATAATTAGGATCAGTTGCATAACCGCAAGCCCTTAATCCTTTTGCCCAAGCTTTATAATCGTCTTTTTCATACGTGAATAAACTTGCATATCTCTTTTTTCCAACCAAAAACAAAGCGTGATCTTTATAAGATTCGGATGCTTCTGCATATTTTCTAAAACATTCCTGCTCTGCATCATCATCATGACGAACACTTTCGCCAAGCCAGTCATTATGACATTTTATCCCAAAATGATTATTCGCATCTAAAGCCAAATCTCCTTTTCCTGCACCAGATTCCAGAATTCCCTGTGCTAGAATAATACTTGCAGGAATACCATATTTTTGCATATTTCCCATTGCAATATCTTTAAACTGCAATACATAATTATTAACTAAATCGCTGGTTACAACTGTTTTTGAAGTAGACTGAATAACCTCAGTTGTATTATTTGTAGAAGGGTAATTTTTGCCAATTGGTTTAGAATAAGTTGGCTTTTTGGTTGTGGCCACTCTTGGTTTCTGTACTGCTGCTGCTTTCTTGGTCGTTGCAATAGTAGGTTTACTAGAGGAACAACTCACTAAAGTTGCCAGAATTAAGAATGTTATTATTTTTTTAACCATTGCTTTTGAGTATTGGTAATTTTTTCTGCTTCAATTTTATATTCATTCCGTCAATTCCCTGCAATCCGCCAGTGTGAATGAGTAAAATTTTTGAACCCGCAGGAAAATAGTTTTTATGTATTAAGTCTATAACGCCAAAAAACATCTTTCCCGTATAAATTGGATCTAAAGGCACTTTTGTTTCTTCAAAAAAAGCATTGATAAATTCAATTAATTCTAAATTTATCTTCCCATAACCTCCAAAATGATAGTCAGAAATTAAATTCCAGTTATCTTTTTTTGCAAAAATACGAATTTCATCGGTTAAAAAGTCACCTTTTAACGCCGGAAACCCTAAAATTTTCTGATGTGGCAATGCACTATTGATTAATCCCGAAATGGTTCCGCCAGTTCCTACCGCACAGCAAACGTAATTAAAAACAGCATCTTCCGCAGTCAAAATCTCTTCGCAGCCTTTTACCGCCAATTCATTTGTACCGCCTTCAGGAACTAAATAAAAGTCGCCAAACTTCTCTTTTAATTTTTCTATAAAGGAAGTTTCACTCTTTAAGCGATATTCTTCACGAGAAACAAATTCAAATTGCATTCCGTTTTCCTGAGCAAATTTCAGAGTTGGATTTTCTTCAATTTTATCAAAAAGTTCATCACCGCGAATAATTCCGATAGTCTTAAAACCTTGCTCTTTTCCGGCAAAAGCGACTGCCGCAATATGATTCGAAAAAGCGCCGCCAAAAGTTAATAGTGTAGTTTTATTTTCGGCTTTCGCCTGAAGTAAATTGTATTTTAACTTTCGAAATTTATTCCCGGAAACAAACGGATGAATTAAATCTTCACGTTTAATAGTCAACGAAATATCATTTGGAAAGTTAATGTGTATTTCCTGATTCAAAATCAATTTTCTTTTAAAGTTAAATAATTTAAAAACCCGAAAAAAGATCGTTTTTTTAAATAATCAGAATCCATTTCATTAGTATAAGCTTCTCTTTCAAAGCTTATATTTCGGTACGCTAAATCCTTATTTTTATATTGAATTAGCCTAATTATATATTCAAAAACATAGAAAACATAAAAAGGAAGAATCAGTAATTCTAATTGTTGTCGCAGATGAATTTTTTCGTGATTGACAAAGACCCAATTTTCTTTGTCCTGATTGTATTTTAAAAACACAAACGGAAACACAGCCATTCCTCGATATCCTTTCGGAATTAAATATTTAGCAACAATCAGAAACATTAGCTGTAAAATTTATAAATTTGTAGATAAAAATTGTTCGATTTCACTAAAATCACAATCAACACCGTGATTTTGATTTTAATAAAAAAGAACGAGAACCCTAAACAGATTTATGGAAGAGCAAAGTAATGAAAATAAATTAATCGAAGGCGAAGATTTTTACTATACGCCCGAAGGTTATAAATGCTTTACTGAAAAATACCATTTAAAACGCGGTTATTGCTGCAAAAGTGGTTGCCGCCATTGTCCGTATGGGTTTGACAAAAGAACTGGTGAAATCAGGAAAAAAACTAATTAGACAATGTGGCAATTTGAAAATTAGATAATTTTAAAGCCAGATCAACAATCTAAAATCAATAATCTAAAATCTAAAATTATAAATGGATATTCTCTTGCGAAAATTTAGGATTACGATCCACAAATCCTATCACAGGTCGGATATTCGTTATCCCTAGTTTTTTTAAATTTGAAAATGTGTCAATTTGAGAATTAGATAATTTAAATAAATTCCAAATTCCAATTGCATCAATTAAATGTTAATCACATTTGAACCCCGGCGGGGTGACATAATCTAAAAAAACAAAAAAATTAATCTGTTGTTAATCTAGCTAAAATATCTTAGCAGTTTAGAACCTTAGCAACTCAGCATCTTAAAATAAAATGACTTTCAAAGAAGAAATACAACAAGGAATCCCAAGCATATTACCTCCAAAGGCAGCATACGATTTAGCAATTAATCATGCGCCAAAACGAAAAGAAATCCTTTCGGCAGAAGAAAAAAAGCTGGCTTTGAAAAATGCATTACGTTATTTTGAAGCTAAACATCACGCAGAATTAATTACTGAATTCTCTGAAGAATTAGAAAAATACGGGCGTATTTATATGTATCGTCTGCGTCCTGATTACAGAATGTATGCAAGACCAATTGACGAATATCCAGGGAAATCATTGCAGGCAAAAGCGATTATGCACATGATCCAGAACAATCTGGATTATGCTGTAGCGCAACATCCGCATGAATTGGTTACTTATGGTGGTAACGGAGCTGTTTTCCAGAACTGGGCACAATATTTATTGACGATGCAATATTTGTCTGAAATGACAGATGAGCAAACTTTAACAATGTATTCAGGACATCCGATGGGATTATTTCCTTCACATTCTGAAGCTCCAAGAGTTGTGGTTACAAACGGAATGGTGATTCCAAATTATTCTAAACCGGACGATTGGGAAAAAATGAATGCTTTGGGCGTTTCACAATACGGACAAATGACGGCTGGAAGTTATATGTACATTGGCCCACAAGGAATTGTACACGGAACTACAATTACGGTTTTAAACGGTTTCAGAAAAATAAAACTAAATCCTGAGGGAAATCTTTTTGTAACTTCAGGACTTGGCGGAATGTCCGGTGCACAGCCAAAAGCCGGAAATATTGCCGGTTGTATTACGGTCTGCGCCGAAGTAAATCCTAAAATCACCAAGATTCGTCACGAACAAGGCTGGATTAATGAAATCGTAACCTCAACTGAAGAATTAGTAAAGAGAGTCAATTTGGCGAAAGCCAATAAAGAAGTAGTTTCGATTGCTTACTTAGGAAATGTAGTTGACGTTTGGGAATGTTTTGACAAAGAAAACATCAAAATTGATTTAGGATCTGATCAGACTTCGCTTCATAATCCTTGGGCGGGAGGTTATTATCCGGTTGGAATTTCTTTTGAAGAAGCTAACGAAATGATGGCAAATAATCCTGAATTATTCAAAGAAAAAGTACAGGAATCTTTGCGTCGTCAAGCGAAAGCGATTAATAAACATACTGCAAAAGGAACTTACTTTTTTGATTACGGAAATGCGTTTTTATTAGAAGCTTCACGTGCCGGTGCTGATGTAATGGCCGAAAATAATATCGATTTTAAATATCCTAGTTATGTTCAGGATATTATGGGACCAATGTGTTTTGATTACGGTTTTGGTCCTTTTAGATGGGTTTGTACTTCCGGAAAACCAGAAGATTTACAAAAAACAGATACTATTGCAAGTCAGGTTTTAGAGGAAATGGCAAAGACAGCACCAAATGAAATTCAGCAGCAAATGCAGGATAACATTAAATGGATTAAAGGTGCTCAGGAAAACAAATTGGTTGTAGGTTCTCAAGCCAGAATTCTATATGCTGATGCTGAAGGCCGTATTAAAATTGCCGAAGCTTTTAATCAGGCAATTGCAAGAGGCGAAATTGGAACTGTTGTTTTAGGACGCGATCATCATGACGTTTCAGGAACTGATTCTCCTTACAGAGAAACCTCAAACATCTACGACGGATCTCGTTTTACGGCCGATATGGCGATTCAAAACGTGATTGGAGACAGCTTTAGAGGTGCAACCTGGGTTTCTATACATAATGGCGGCGGAGTTGGCTGGGGAGAGGTTATAAACGGCGGGTTTGGTATGGTTCTTGATGGTTCTAAGGAGGCTTCAAAACGTTTAGCATCAATGCTTTTCTGGGATGTTAACAACGGAATTTCAAGACGAAGCTGGGCCAGAAACGACGAAGCTATTTTTGCTATAAAAAGAGCGATGGAAGTTCAGCCTTTATTAAAAGTAACTTTACCTAATATAGTAGACGAAAGTTTATTTTAGTACAAAATTGTCACCCTGAGCGAAGTCGAAGGGCGCTGAGCCTGACAAAGAAATGAGAACATTAAATTTTTAAATATATGAAAACATTCAAATTAGTACCCGTTTTTTTGCTTTTAATACTCGCCTCATGCAGTACAGTTAGTGTTTATTCTGATTACGATAAAAGTGTAGATTTTGCACCTTATAAAACTTATGCTTTTTTTAAGCCGGGAATTGATAAGGTCGAAATATCTGATTTGGATAAAAGACGTATTCTACGCGCTATCGATGATCAAATGAAAGCCAAAGGATTTACAAAAAGTGAAAATCCTGATTTATTAGTGAACATCTTTACTAAATCAAGAGAACAAGTTGATGTTAACCAATTTAATGCCGGATGGGGTTACGGATGGGGATATGGATGGAATCCTTACATGATGTACGGAGGACAAACTACTGTTACGACTTCTACAGAAGGAACTTTATACATTGATTTAATCGATGCCAAAAAGAAAGAAATGATCTGGCAAGGTGAAGGTGTTGGAACTTTAACCAAAAACGTGGATAAAAAAGATGAAAAAGTTGCTGAATTTGTAACTAAAATTTTAGCTCAATATCCGCCGGTTAAAAAATAATCAATACATTTGCCATTCAATTATTTGAAATGAAAAACTTAAATAACATTATTATCTCTATTACTATTATTGCAATTCAGCAATAATGGCGAGGTATTATATAAATAAGTAAACAAAATACAATTTATAAAACCTCCCAAATCGGGAGGTTTTTTATTTTAATAAATAATAAAGTTGCCACGAATTTCACCAATTTGCACGAATTATTCTTTTGCTATTAAAGAAAAAAATTAGTGAGAATTAGTGGAAATTTGTGGAATTCGTGGCAAAAAAACTATAACACTGAATATTGCTATACATTTTTTCGCCACAGATTTCACAGATTCTCACAGATTAAAATCTTTTTAAATCATTTAAATCTGTGGCAAAAAATAAAAAACAAACATTATGGATCTATTTAACGAAGTACTTGCTGCCAAAAAGCAATTAGAAAATGTAGTTGCCGCTACTCCACTCACGCAAAATCAGAATCTTTCAGAAGAATTTGAATCTACTATTTTATTAAAAAGAGAAGATTTACAAATTGTGCGGTCGTATAAAATTAGAGGCGCTTACAACAAAATTTCTTCGTTAAATGATGCCGAAAAAGCAACAGGAATTGTTTGTGCAAGTGCAGGAAATCATGCTCAGGGTGTTGCTTATTCTTGCCATCTTTTGCAAATACAAGGCAAAATTTATATGCCTAAAACAACTCCAAAGCAAAAAGTAAAACAAGTACAATTATTTGGGAAATCATTTGTAGAAATTGTTCTTACCGGAGATACTTTTGATGATGCTTATGCTTCGGCTACAGCCGATGCTACTCAAAACCATAAAATATTTATTCATCCTTTTGATGATGAAAAAGTAATTGCAGGACAAGGAACTGTAGGGCTTGAAATTCTGGAAAGCTATAAAGAACCTATCGATTATGTTTTTGTCCCGATTGGCGGTGGCGGATTGGCTTCGGGATTATCTGAAGTTTTTAAACATCTGAGCCCGAATACCAAAATTATTGGAGTTGAACCAAAAGGCGCTCCTTCGATGAAAACTTCGATTGAAGAAAACAAAAACACAGCATTATCCACAATCGATAAGTTTGTAGATGGTGCCGCAGTCAAACAAGTTGGCGATAAAACTTTTGAAATTTGCCGTTATAATCTTGAAGATATAATTCTGGTTCCCGAAGGAAAAGTTTGCACTACAATTTTGCGATTATACAATGAAGAAGCAATGGTTGTAGAGCCTGCGGGCGCATTAACTATTGCGGCTCTGGATTTTTATAAGGACAAAATAAAAGGAAAAACAGTCGTTTGTGTCGTAAGCGGAAGCAATAACGACATTGAAAGAACTGCTGAAATAAAAGAGCGCTCTTTATTATACGAAGGTTTAATGCATTATTTTATGATTCAGTTTCCGCAGCGTCCCGGAGCCTTAAAAGAGTTTGTAAACAATATTCTAGGTCCTGATGATGATATTACTTATTTTCAATTTGCCAAGAAAAACAGCCGCGAAGTAGGTTCTGTAGTGGTTGGACTAGAATTGAAAAACAAAAATGATATTCTGGCTATCAAAATGAATATGACCAAAAATGGTTTTGAGTTTCAATACTTAAATGACAATCAGGATTTGTTTACACAATTAATTGGATAAAAGCAAAAGGCTGTCTGATATCAGAATCAGACAGCCTTTAAATTCAAATATAAAATTACTAATTGAATTCTAGATTTGTAAACTATTGTTTCAATACTTTTTTAGAGTAAGATCGCTGACTATCATTAACTCTTACGACATAAAGTCCTTTTGGTAATCTCGAAATTTCTATTGCGGTTTCGCTTCCATTTTCAAAATTAACGGTTCTTTTTAAAACGCTTTGACCACCAACGGAATAAACCTCAACTTGACCTGAACCCGAATTTGGTGTATTGATTTTTAAATAATCATTAGTCGAATTGATATAAAGTGAAAAATCAGATGTTGTATTAGGTTCTATTATTGCCGCTTTTTTGCCGGTTGAAGTTTCAACCTGTACAAATTGCCATTGCTGATTTAATCCGCCTGTATAAGCCCAAACCTGAATATTTGCGCCGTTTGCTGTCGAAACATTTTCAACATCCAGAGATTTTCCGCTACCTACATTAATGATTTTATAGTAACCTCCGCCAAGACTCGTAACCGTCCATTTGAATTCGTTTGAAGCCGAGAATGTTTTTTGCTGTACTTTCAATCCATCTCCGGTACCATTATTTTCTGGCGCCAGATACATTCCGGTCGATTTTACAATAATGTAAAAATTACCACTTCCGTCAGGAACAAACTTCCAGCGTTGATTACTTCCTCCTCCGCCGGTAACATCATATTGCTGAATACGTCCTCCGCTTATAGTTGAATTATCAGCTACATCAAGTCCTTTATTGCTATTTCTTGAAATAATATTGTAATATCCCGGATAAGTTGACGACGATGCTGTAACGGTTATAGCACTAGTTGCCGTTTTTGAACCATCGACAGTTGTTACCGTTATTGTTGCAGTTCCTTGCGAAACTCCCGTAACCAATCCGTTTGCGTTTACCGAAGCTACGCCAGAATTGCTTGAACTCCAATTTACATTTTGGTTTGTTGCATTACTTGGTGCAATTGTAGCTGCTAATTGTGTGGTCGCGCCCGCTGCAATTGAAGCCGAAGTTGGACTAACACTCACTCCCGTTACTGCAACCGGAACACTTGTCGCCCAATTAAAAGTAACTGCTGATGAGGCCGGAACTGTATAATTAAATGCTGATGATCCTGAAACAACTTTGATTGTATTTGCCGATCCTGAATTATAAACTACAAGTGCAATAGATCCGTCAGGGTTTTTAAATCCTGCAGAAAGTATAGTACTACTTGTACTTGAAGAACTGATTCTAAGAGCACCCGATTTTACAAATTTTGAGATTTGTCCAATAATATAATATGCCACATTTTTAGTATAACTTGTACTATTATTGACTGTAATTGCTCCTAAACAAGTACTGCATCCACCTGGAGTACGCGGACCTAAACCTGAATTATTTGCTGCATTCCATTCCATAACCGTTTTTGCCCAGTTATTTGTACTTCCAATAACTACGTTTTGCATGTGCCAGCCAAAATCTCCGCTAAAACTTCCACCAGAACCAGTGTATTGTTCTGTAAAATAAACGTTCTTATTCGTAGCATTTCGTACGGTTGACATAGCCGAAATATTTCCTAAATACAAATGAAACGCAGCGCCATCAACATAACTGCTGTTGTTTAAAACATCGATAGGATAAGCTGTATTATCGCAATTGTGGTCAAATGCAATAATTTTTATTCCGCCATATCCGGCGGCAGCCATTTGTGGACCAAGTTGTTGATTAATAAAGTTTTTTTGTTCTGTAGAATTCATCAACATACTTGGTTCATTATTTGGATTTTCAGGTTCATTTTGAGGCGTGATTGCCCAAATAGAAATTCCTTGTGCCGCCATAGCATCAAAGTATTTTACAAAATACTTAGCATAAGCTGCATAGTATTGTGTTTGTAAACTGCCGCCAACCCATGAACCGTTGGTTTTCATCCAGCGCGGAGCTGACCAAGGCGTTGCTAATATTTTTATGTTTGGATTAATTAATTGAATCTTTTTTATAATCGGAATCAAATAGGTTAAATCTGGTCCGTTAAGGCTAAAATTATTCATATTTACGTCTCCGGAAGTTTCATTATAACTATACGAAGAACTGCTTAAATCTGAAGCTCCAATACTAATACGAATAACATTTGTGTTTAATCCCGTGGTAGGATTATACAAATCATTCAATAATTGATTTTGTTGCGTTGCAGCCATTCCGCTAATGACTTCGCAACTTCCTTCAGTAAGTGTATAACCAAAACCGTCCATGGTTTGATAAGTTGTTCCCGCATTAACTGTGACTGTTGAAGGGTTCGTTCCTGAATTTGTCCCGAAGCTAACTGTAGCTTGTTGCTGCAATAATTTTGTTTGATCTCCTGAAGTTATCCAGGGAGTAACTGTCTGTGCATTTGTTTTGATAATAAATAAAAGCATTATTATAATGACTTGTGTCATAAAAGCTCTTACTCGGTTTGTAGGTTTTTGAGTAGTTTTGTGCATCTTTTTTGTGGTTTTGTGGTTTGTTGATAGTTAAATTTTTCTCATTTTATTATGATTATTTTTATTAAAACTATTCAAAAATATATCAATTTTAACGAAATATTCATAATTACAACTTTACAAATACACATCATTTGTAAATATTACCTTAACAAAAACACATCTTTATTTTTTACAAACAATTAATTATCAATTACTTAAAATATTAAAAACCGTAAAAAACTTACACTTAAAATTCAGCAATTACAAAATATTAAAAATCAGTAGTTTGATTATCGTTTTTGATTTCGAAATACAGCTTATAAATATTTCATAAATGACAAATATCATGGAACGAACCTGAAGTTATGTCGTATTTTTGCATTTCATTTTTATTAGAAAACATGGAAACGCTTAAAGATATTTCGACCATAGAAGATATTAAACAAATGGTTAACAACTTTTATGATAATGTTAGAAAAGATGATCTTCTTGGTCCAATTTTCAATGACAAACTGCAAGATCGCTGGCCTGAGCATTTAGAAAAAATGTATGGCTTTTGGCAAACCATTCTGTTTGATGTTCGCTCTTATTCCGGAAGTCCTTTTCCGCCACACAAGCAATTACCGGTAGATAAGGCTCATTTTGATCGTTGGACTCAAATTTTTAATACTACAATTGATTCGCAATTTTCAGGACCTATTACTGAAGAAGCTAAAATGCGCGCAACAAATATGGCTTATATGTTCAACCATAAAATTGAGTATTTTAGAAATGCCGAAAACGAATTAAGAAATACATCTGGTAAATCTTAAAAAAGTTATTCAGAAATTTGATTGGAATACTATTCTAATTAGATAAATTTGGTTGAACCAAATACTATCAAAAACCAATCAATATTTAAAATGAAAAAAGTTACCTTATTCTTTCTAATCTGTTTCTCTTTTTTTAATCACTTAAATGCACAATCACAAGCTCCGGTTTCTAATTTATATATAGGAACTGTCGATGGAAAAACACCAATAACACTTTATATTAAAACAGAAGCAAATCCATGTACTGCTGATTTAATGTTTACCTCAATGTATCGTTACAACAAATCAAACAAATGGATACAGCTTAATATTACGCAAAACAGAAAGAGAGAAAACGAATTTGTTTTAGTCGAACATGATTTTAGCGGTGTATTAATTTTAAAGAAAACCGGAAATACTTTTACTGGTTTGTGGATAAGTTCTGATGCTAAAAAGCAATTACCTGTTGATTTAAAAGAAACTTCAATGACAAAAAAAGAGCTTGAAAACTTTGAGAAAACTATCGAAAAAGTTAATTATGAAAATAATGACTGCTAAAGAATAACTTTTATTTCTATAATTAAAAAAAGTAGTTCTTTTGAAAACTGAAGCCCTAGCCCTGATAGAAGCGGTATCCTTTTTCTGGCTTTTTAGACAGAAAAAGATACAAGCGAATAGCAGGAAATAGCTCCTAAAAACCAAAATAAACCACAAGCAAATATCTAACGAAACTGCAATAAAAATCACTTTCGCATAAAAATTTTGTGATGAATAGCAAAAAATAGCGTCTTAAATTCGTAATTTTACATTCTAATCTACAACGTTTTCGAAATGAATGCAAGTATTGAAATAAACCCGTTATTAGAGCGATTGCCTAAACATTTAAAGCAATTTATTAAACCTCAAGATTATAGCGATTATACGCCAATTAATCAGGCAGTTTGGCGTTATGTAATGCGTAAAAATGTAGATTACTTATCAAAAGTTGCTCATAGCTCTTATTTAGATGGTTTACGAAAAACGGGAATCGAAATAGATTCTATTCCGAGTATGTACGGAATGAACCGAATTCTGACCGAAATTGGCTGGGCTGCGGTTGCGGTTGACGGATTTATTCCGCCAAATGCTTTCATGGAATTTCAGGCTTATAATGTTTTGGTTATTGCATCAGACATCAGACAATTAGAACATATAGAATATACTCCCGCACCGGATATTATTCACGAAGGTGCCGGCCACGCTCCTATTATTGCAAATCCTGAGTATGCTGAATACTTGCGTCGTTTTGGAGAAATTGGCTGTAAAGCTATTTCATCACATAAAGATTATCAGATGTATGAGGCGATTCGATTGCTTTCGATTTTGAAAGAAGCCGAAGATACTCCGCAGGAAAAAATAGACGAGGCCGAAAAAGCAGTTGCTGATTTGCAAAATAATATGGGAGAATTATCTGAAATGGCCCAAATTCGAAATCTGCATTGGTGGACGGTTGAATATGGCTTGATTGGAACGGTTGAAAACCCAAAAATATATGGCGCCGGATTACTTTCGTCTATTGGTGAAAGTGCTTGGTGTATGACGGATAATGTGAAGAAAATACCTTATGATATTTCGGCTGCGAATCAAAATTTTGATATTACAAAGCTGCAACCTCAACTTTATGTTACTCCAAATTTCTCTTATTTGAGTTTGATTCTAGAGGAATTTGCTCATAAAATGGCTTTACGAACCGGAGGTCTTTCAGGAATTCAGAAACTAATTAATTCGAATGCTTTAGGAACAATTGAATTGAGTACGGGTTTACAAATTTCGGGAGTTTTTACTAATGTAATTGAAGACGAAGGAAAACCTGTTTACATTCAGACAACCGGAAAAACGGCTTTATCGTATCGCGAAAAAGAATTGGTTGGACACGGAACTTTAACGCATCCGCATGGATTTGGAAGTCCGATTGGAAAACTGAAAGGATTCAATTTAGCGATTGAAGATATGAGTCCGAAGGATTTACAGGCTTACAGCATTGTTGAAAATGAAACTGTAAAACTGGAGTTTGAAGGTAATATTATTGTTGAAGGTGAAATTATTACGGGTTCAAGAAACTTACACGGAGAAATTATCCTGATTAGTTTTAGAAATTGTACTGTAACTCATGGCGAAACAATTTTGTTTCAACCAGAATGGGGAAATTATGATATGGCTATTGGCAAAAAAGTGGTTTCTGCTTTTTCCGGTCCAGCCGATGTGAATAGTTTTGACCTGATAAATATTGTTCCATCAAGTAAAACGATTAAAGCTAAACATTCTGATGAACGCGATGATCTGGAAGTACTTTATCAAACGGTTCGAATGATTAGAGAAAATAAAGATTCTAAATCTGAACTAAAATCAGTCTTTCATAAACTAAAAGAAAATCATTCTAACGATTGGTTACTTTCTGTTGAAATTGCAGAACTTTTAAAGAATTCAAATGAAGATCAACTTTTACAGGAAGTTTTGGTCTATTTGGATCAATTGAAGATTAAACGTCCGGAAGTGGCACATTTAATTGCTGGCGGATTGGATTTGATTTTTGATAGTTCTTTGCCACAAAGTCACTAAGACGCAAAGTTTTTTTTTATTTCACGCAGATTTTGCAGATTTAAGCTGATGAATGCAGATTTTTTAATCTCACAAAATCACAAAGTTTTTTCCTCATTTTATGTCATTTCGAGGAACGAGAAATCTTCGCGAGAAGCTCGACAAAGATTGGTCTTTGCGAGGAACGAAGCAATCACATTTGCTGAATTCAATTAGTAATTTTTGTTAGTGAGGTTGCTTCGTTCCTCGCAATGACAAGATTGTGAAAAACTTTGAACCTTTGCAACTCTGAACCTTTGAACCTCAGATTACAATTTCAAATCCTGATTAAAATCCTTATCAGTCTCAATTGTTTTTCCGTCATATTGCAATTTCCAACCCATTGAATTTGTCAGGATTAAAATCTTAGACAATTCACTGATTAATCTGTTTTGAGCGTTGGTTTTTAAAGTAGATTTTTCGATTTTCTTAGCCAGATTTGCTTTTACAGATTTGTTGATTTTATTGTAATCGTCTCCCGTAAACGGATTCAGTTTACTTTGTTCTACATCATAAAACTGAATATCAGGATTGATTGTGATTTCTTCTTTTGGTATATTAAGAATGGTGATGGTTTTGTTTTTTTCGTCGATATCGTATTTCATTTTATGTAAGTCGTAAGCAACGGTAACATTTGCATTTATCACAACAAGCGCTTTCTTCTCAAAAGAAATCATATCCATCAAATATTTCTCTTGATTTTTATAGGTTATCACTTCTGAAAAATGACCTTCGGTAACAACCAATTTTCCAACATTCAGAATTTGCTGCTGAATTAAATTGGTGTTGTAATCGATGGTAGAATCATCGTCTTTTTTGAATTGACAATATTTGAAAGCCAAAACGACCAAAAGTACGACTGAACCTAAAACTATAATTCTTTTTATTAAATTTTGCATTCCATTATTTTATTAGACCAATTTACTTCTTTTTTTCAAGAGGTTAAAAGTTTTCTGCTGCGATTTTTTTCCGCCACGAATTTCACGAATTTGCACTAATGTTAGTGATCTTTAATTTTAATTTTACGAATTTTAATTTGTGAAATTGAATATTATGCGCAAAGTATATATTAGTGTAAATTCGTGAAATTCGTGGCAAAAAAAATCTTAGAAAAAAACTAAAATGGATAGCCAATTGCGATATTCAATATCAGATTGTCTTTTCGCCACGGACCGCTTCCAAAATCAATATCTTTAATTACCCATCTTTCGCCTTCGGGCAAATAGGGTTTTCGTAACGGAAATGCCAAGTCGGTTCTTAAAATCAGGAAAGACAAATCAAAACGCAATCCGGCGCCTGCTCCTATCGCTATCTCTTTCATAAAATCTTTGGTAATTTCTCCTCCCGGTTTATCGGGATCGGGATTTAAAAGCCAAACATTTCCTGCATCAATAAATAAAGCTCCACGAACAATACTAAAGAGTTTTGCTCTATATTCAGTACTAAATTCCAGCTTTAAATCTCCTGATTGATCTGGTAAAAACGAATTATCTGTTACAGTATTAACATAACTTCCAGGCCCGAGTGATCTGGCTCTAAAGGCTCGAATACTGTTCGTTCCTCCTACCACAAATTGTTTTGATGTTGGCAATGCACTTGAATTTCCGTACGGAAGTCCCGCGCCTACAATAATTCTGCTTGCCAGTTGGCTCTCTTTTCCAAGTCTTAAATAATGCCTAAAATCACCTCTTAGTTTCACATATTGACTAAATGGAACATCTAATATCTTGATTTCATTATTTTTTTTGACATTTGCTCCGGTAACCAGACCTGTTATATTTCCCGCCAAATCTACATCACCACTAAAATAGAATGTATTTTTTCTACGCCTCTGCATTGTATTGGTGTATGTAAATGTATAAGTTGGGCCAAAAATCAATTGTTTTTCGATTACTTTTCCTAAAGATTTATCTTCTTCAATGTCTGCTAAATATTCTTCCGTAACATGACTTGGACTCACATACGTAACATCAATTATGTTTAACTGATGTTCTTTTCGAAGGTTTTCTTTCCATAAATAACCAAACGAGGTTTTAAATGAATTTAAGGCATACAATTGTGTTCTGTTTTGATATTCGTATCGTAAGGTTGCTTTGGTTCTTGGAACAAATTCGTTTGAACCTTCAACATGAAAAAACGGAACAATAAATCTTGGCCACGTCAAACTGGTTTCTGTTCCAAGTTTATAGATATTTTTTCCATTATTAGCTCCTGAAAGTTGAAAATCGGCACCGCCAAAAACAGAAACCGTTAATAATTCGGCACCTCGAAATAAGTTTCTATTATTCCAGTTTACGTTAACTTCTGTACCGGTATAACTGGCTGAATTTGTTTTTCCCAGAACCTCAACCCTTATAAATTTCTTTGGCAAAAGTGTTAGATAATAATACGAATCTAAAGTATTTGGTAAACTGTCTGAAGGTTTAAATTCGTTTTTTACAAAGCTAAAAGTTCCCAAATTCACAAAACGATTCAGTGTTAGATTATGATCTTTCCTATTGTATAAATCTCCTTTTTTGAAATAAATTGCTCTGTCAAAAACTCGTGGTTTAAACGTATTTGCTGTATCTATAATCGTGAAATCTTTATAATAAACAACATCTTCAGGTTTGTATTTAACGCTGTCTTTAGAAATTACAAAATTTGGATACACTACAATTTTATTAATCTTATAAGATGTAAGCGCTTTTGGCGGCGTATCGGCTTTTATTACCAGTCTGATTTTTACTTCATGATCGCCTTTGCTACTGTCTACTTGCGCTAAAATATAATCCGGATTAAAATAATAATATCCTTTTTCTTTAAGTCTCGCATCTATACGTTCTCGTTCAGCTTTTATAACATCCAAATCATAAGGTTTACCAACTTTTAATAAACTTCTTCGGCTTGAACGTCCAATTATTCTTGACATTGCCAAGGAATCATCCGGAAAAGTCACACTTTTAATTGTATACCGTTTTTTGGGTACAACTGTATATTCTGCTGTAACTCTTTTATTACTAACAGTTGAATCTGCACTTACTCCGGTTTTAAAATAACCGCGATTTTCGATAAAATTTCTGAGAACTGAAGCATTATAATCTAAATCGACTTTACTAAACAGTACCGGTGGTTCGCCTACTTTATTTCGCAGCCAATATCGAATCCCTTTTTGTTTTTTTGGTTCGCCGGCCATATTATAAAACCATAATTTAGGGCGTAATCCCAGGAATTGTTTATTGGGTTTTGGACGTAGTAAATCTTCAAGTTCACTCTCTAATTCTTTTCGTTCTTTCTTTTTTATAATAGTGTCCTTTACGGTCACAGAACCTCCTGTGTAAAGCAATTCTCCGTCAGGCAGATATTTTGTATTGCTGCATCCAAAAACAAAAAATAAGGATAGCGCAATAAAATATCTGAAATATATTGTCTTTATATTGCTATGTTTTTTGCTCATCTCCTTCAATTTGATTTTCCTCTTTTTCCTTGTCTTCCTGCTTTTTCTGTTTTTCTTTTTCCTTGCGTAATTTTTCTTCTCTGATCATTTCTCTTTCTGCTGCACTGCGATGAAAAAGCTCTCTGAATTTATTGTAACTCATCGTAATAATAAAAGCAACGCCCGTTTCAACAACCTGCCCTTCAACTGCAACCTGATATTCATTTTTTCTATAGGCACGAACCATATATCGGCCGTCTTTTGTCAATTGATAATCTAGTGCTACGTCACCTGCAATATTGGTACTTTGTTCGTTGGCACGTTCCTGACCTTCGACAGCGAAACTGCTTCCTACGGTAACTTTTAACCTGTCGTTTAATAGTTTTTTAGAAACTCCAACATTCAGATCGGTTCTGTTTTCTTTGGTTCCTGAAGTATAATTGTCTGTAGATTCGAGATCAAATTCTAACTGAACTCCAGAAATTAATTCTCCGGCAAGTTCGTTTAATTGCTGTGACAATATTTTACTCACACTTTGTCTTGCCAAAGATTCTGCGCTTGTTCCGCCGCTTTCACTCGCAAACGGATTCTCGCCTATAAATCTATTTAATAATAAAAGGGCAAAAACCTGTTTGTTTAATTCGGCTGGTTCTTGTCGCAATTGTTCCAGTTTTGATCGGGATTTATCTACAACATCTGACGAAACTCCATAATTACCTTCAGGAAGCACAATATCAAAAGTGATTTCAGGTTTCAATAGTTCCCCTTTCATTTTCAAATGAGTCTGAAACGGAATTTTCTGTTTGTATGTGTTTTTTTCTGTTGGGCTCAATGTCCCTAACTGATTTCCAAGTAAATCAATTGGTGCTGTATTTACTCTATAAATCGCTGTAATATTCAAAGTAGCCATTGTTGGCTCTCCGTTCCAGGTGATCGAACTTCCTTTTTGAATGTCGAATTTTCGTCGGATCATATTGAAATTCATCTCGTATGCCCCACCCGAAAATTCGTATTTACCCGTTAAAGTTGTTTTTCCGGAAGGATCAATACCGCCTATAAGCTCAGCCTCACCTTTCAGATTCAAATAATCGCCATTTCCTTTGTCGATAACCAGAGTAAGTTCTGCTTCTTTATCAATAGAAATGGCAACACTCACATCCATTCCAATTAACTTCGATTGATTTAGTTTTTGCTCCATCACTGCGGTTTGTTTCAGATACTGACTATCTTCATCAACAAACTCTACAATTCCTTCCCGATCTGCAATTGAAGGATCTGACTGAGGCAAAACAACTGTAAATTTAGTTTCTTTATTTATTTTGATATTTCCGCCAACAACAGGATTCGCAAGTGTTCCTTTGATATTTAATTTTGTATCTAAAATCAAATCTCCATAAAACAAATCATTGTCTTTTTCTTTAGAATGTATTGCTCTAAAATCGTCTGCAACAACGGTTAAACCAAAATCAAAATTGGTATAATCTTCTGATTTAATCGTTCCGTTTATCGTTAATTCGTTATCATTTTCGTCATGAAAAGTGAAACTGTCAAATGTAATTACATCATTTTGAAGTGTTACTTTTTCATCTTTAGTTTTAAAATAAGAATTAAACTTGGTTACT
Source organism: uncultured Flavobacterium sp. (assembly GCF_963422545.1). Taxonomy (NCBI): domain Bacteria; kingdom Pseudomonadati; phylum Bacteroidota; class Flavobacteriia; order Flavobacteriales; family Flavobacteriaceae; genus Flavobacterium; species uncultured Flavobacterium sp. Next base: position 320,896 of record NZ_OY730245.1, on the reverse strand, counting down.
CTAAACCCGGTATCTTTAAAATCCAGTTCTCCGTTGACTTTTGGTGCAGCAGCATTTCCTGTAATTTTAAAATTTCCGGTCAAAAATCCTGTTCCTTCGGTAAGATTGCCCATGCTGAAACCCTGAATACTTTTGATATTGAGTTTATTTAAAGCTAAATCAAAATCCAGATTTCCATCATCAATTTTATAATTCCCCGTAAGGTTTACATCATTTCCTTCTCCACTTAGCGTAACATTTGCCGCCAATAAATTATCAGTTTTATTATCAACTTTTATCGCAATATCTCCAACTGGTTCACCTTTAAAAGCAAATTGATCTATTTTTAAATCTGATGTAAAAGTGGGTTTCGTCATTACATTTTCGACCAATGCGTTTCCGTTAATCAATCCTTGCATTATGACTTCATCTTTTTTGACCATATTCATAATAGTCTCAATTTTGAAATTTACAAATTCAACCTGCAAGGGAGCATTATCCTTATTTCCTTGTGACTGAACTCTAAGTTCGTTTCCGGAATTTTCTAAACAAAATTTATTGATATAAAGTCTTTTTGCTCCAAATTCAATAACATTTTCCGGATCAATATTCCATTTATCATAATTCAGTACAAAGTTTTCTTCATCAATCTTGAAGATGTTTTTTGAATCTTCCGGACAAAATTCTCCGGCAATAAAATACTGTTGTTTGTCTTTTGCATCTTTCACTTCAAGTGCATAAGTCAGAATATTATTTTCGGCTTTTCCGGATAAACTAGTAAACGGAATCTTTAAAGAGTTGCTTTCTATTGTTGCAACAGAAACTTGATATTCTAAGGCATTTTCTTTGGCTTCGATACTAATTTTTCCGTCTGCAATAGTATTACCTGAGTAAACAATTCTAGGAATCGTTCCTTTTATTTCTAAAGAATCGGTTACATTATTATATTTTCCAGTGATTTTTAGGGGTTCTAAACTTGTCAATTCCGGAACCAATTTGAATAGAATTGGGTCGTTATCAACTGTTAATGTAAACGCCAATCGCTGTTCGTCTGATTCTCCTTTTTCTTTCGGACTTTTTAAATCAATGTATTTCGACAATGATTTTTTTATTGCCGCAGTTAATGTTGTGAGTTTGTATTTTCCGTCAACTTCTGCTTTTAAAAACTGAGACGAAATTTTAATATTATTTCGATTATTATCTGCAAAAGCAATTATTCGCACAGAATCCAAGACAATTGGTTCTGCATCTTGTACTACCTGAATATTTGAAAGAAATACTTTTCCGTTTAGAAAATCAGGATTACTATTGGCAATATCGGCATCGACATTTCCTCGCAATTTCATTGGTCCGGCATGAAGATTCAGCTTTTCTAAATCGGCAATATCAAGGTTTAATTTTAATTGAATCGTTGGGTATTTGTCTTTTGTATTTCCGCTTGCAACAAGATTAAAATTTAGATTTGGGTCATTCATTCCAGATTTTACTGTAAATGATCCGTTTTCGATATTTCCTTTTAAAGCCAAATCTTTGTAGGTATATTTATTGAAAACTGCTTTCTGAACTAAACCGTCAAATTGTGCCTGAGCTGTTTTTGGGTCTAAACCTTTGCCTTTTACTTTCGCTTTAAGCGTAATTTTTCCGATCGAGTCATTTTTGATTAATCGTCCTAAATCAAAATCCAGTAAATAAACGGTAGCGTCGTATTTCTCTTTTTTCTTAATACGCTGATCAAATAATGCATCGATTTTGGCATTTCCGAAGCTGCTGTTTAAAGCCAAATTGGTTTTAAAGTTCTGAACTGAACCCTTAAATTTTCCTCGTAAATTAAGTTGTGAAGGCAATTGAATGTTTTTCGGAATTGTTCCGGCCGGCACAAACGAATAAATATCTTTTGAGGTGCTTGAAAGTTTTTTAATATCTAAATCGTAATACGCTTTTTGAGTATCCGGCAATCCTTTTATCTTCCCCGAAAGGGAAATTTTTGTCGTTCCTATTCCGCTCATTTCGAATTGCGGAATATACAAATCTTTTATTTTTCCGCTCAAACGTGTGTTCAGATATAAAACTGCATTTGGATTACTTTTAAACGGATTTGTTTTTTGTAAATCCGGAACAAAAAGCAAAATATCTTTGAAGCCAATTTTCGATTGCTTTAGATTTGCGTCTAAAGTAAGATTTCCTAAATCTTTCGAAATTGATGCAATCGAAGAATAAGAAACTTTGGCTTTATCCTGAAGTAATGTTTGCGGAGTCTTTAAATATAAATCATTCAAATAAGCATTTTTAGGTCCGTAAAAAAAATTGGTTTTTAAGGACTGAATCTCTAATCCGCTTTTATCATTTGCCGTTAACGTTTTTATATTTCCAGAAATAGTATCGTTTCCGTAATACAATTTCTCTGCTTTAAAATTGAATTTATCCAAATCCATGTGGCTGTAATCAATTCCTCTTGAAAGCGGTTTCGATTGCATATCATCAAATTTGAAAGCGATATTCTCTAAATTAACATTGGCCAATTTCACTTTCCAACCTGCTTGTTTTATGGCTGTTGTATCTAAATTTGGTATTTGAATTTGTTTGTCTTTTGCTCCCAAACGTAAATTCCCCTTTAGATTCTTTAATTTGAAAGTATCGAAATCCAAAAGTTGATTATTCAAATCAATTTTATTGACAGATAAATCAAGATTGCCCAATTTTATACCGGAATCTAATTTGGAATCTTTATTATCATAAGCAATATCAATTTTTGACAAACGGATTTTGCCTAATTTTAAATTGAAGTCTTTTCTTTTCGAAATAGTATCAGCGGTTTTCACCGAAACTTCGGCAATTTTCTCTACAACATCCTGATTCAAAACTACTTTTAATCCGTTTAAATCAATATTCGGAAGATCGAAATCCATTTTATCTAAGTCGAATTTATTGAATTTTGTATCAAAATGCGTGAGTTTTACCTGAATGTCATTTTTAGAAAAATCGTCTTTAAAATTAAAATTTACATTGTCAAGATTTACTTTTACAACTGATATTTTAAAAGATTTACTGTCCGGATCTTCAACTTTTGGTTCTTTTGATTCGAAAGCTTTTATGATGTAATCGAAATTGAAATTCCCCTCTTTATTTCTTGAAATATTTGCTTTGACATTTTCCAGTGAAACCGAATTAATTTCTAATTCGCTGCTTGCAAGTTTAAATAAATCGACATCAAGTTCTAAGCGCTTTCCTGCCAGTAAAGTATCTCTTTTTTGATCTTCAAAATAGAAACCTTCGAGAACTACATCTTTAGGAAATTTTATCGAAATATGATCTAAGGTAACTTTGGTTTTTATTTTATCCTGCAAATAGTTAATCGCTTTGTCCTTTACATAATTTTGAATAGACGGAACCTGAATTAAAATAATAAGGAGTAATAAAAGTGTAATGATAGAAGCCACGCACCAAAGAAGTACACGAAGTGTTTTTTTAAGAAAATGAATTGGTTTGTTATTCATACGTCAATAAAACACATTAGATTAAAGCTGTGTTGTTTTAAGGCTGTAATTCTACAGTTTACAAATTGGAAAAATTTAAACTTTAACAATTTACACAATTACGCGCAATTATTCTAAAATTTTATAGTCAAATAATTATTTTCTTACTTTTATTTTGCCACGAAGACGCGAAGGCGCAAAGAAAAAAGCAAAACTTAAAATTTAATGTGCTGCCATTTTTCTTCAATAACACTTATCTTCTGATGAAGTTTTTTCAAGAATTTCTGATGTTGTTCTGATTCGGGATTGAAGCTTCGATGACGCAGGCTTTTTTGAATTTCTGCAATTTCTTCCATTGTAGAAATACTGCTTTCAGCAATATAATTTTCACTAAATCTATTCCAGATATAATCGATTGCTACTTGATTAGGATGCAGCATATCTTCATTATAAAAACGATAATCACGAAGTTCGTCCATCATGATTTCGTAAGACGGGAAATAGTTATGAGTTATGAGTTGTGAATTATGATTTTTTAAAACTTGATGAAGCCCGGCAAACAAATGTGATTTACTTAATTGATTTTCTGCAAAACCATCTTTGATATGGCGCACTGGCGAAACAGTAAAAATGAAGTTTATATCCGGATTTAAAACCTTAATAAATTCGATTGTGTTTTGAATGCTTTTCTCAATTATATCAACTGATAATAATTCTTTTAAAAATTGCTTTTGCAGAACTTTATGACAATTGGCTACAATCTCATTACTTTCGATATTTCTATAAATCCACGAAGTTCCATAGGTGATAATAATGTGTGTGGCTTCTTTTAATTGTTTAGCGGTTTCTGAAATTGCTTTATTTAAAGTTTCCAGTAATTCTTCTCTATCTGAATTACTTAAATCTGAATGTACTTCATAACTATGCCAACGCTCATTATAAAAGAAAACATCTTTTTCTGTATATAATTTCTGCTGAACAACTCTGTTAATTATTTTCTCGATCGAAACTGGATTGAATATAATTCCAAACGGATTTGTGGTATTTTGAAACTTAAAATAGTCAAATTTCTCTGCCATATTTTCTGCAAAACAAGAACCAAAAGACACTACTTTCGAATTATAATCGATTGGATTATTGGTTTTAGAAATTGGTATTTGTGTTCTGAATTGCATAAGATTATTTTCTGTAAATTTCGGTTATTTTTTGTAAACAAAAAAAGCCAGAAGTATTTGCTTCCGGCTTTTAGTCTCAAATTTTAAATTCTCTATTAATAAAAGTATTCTGATGTGGTTTTTAATCCTTCCGTATTGTCTACGCTTGTTTGCGGATATCCATCTGCATTATAAGTATAACTATAAGTTGACCAAACAGTTGTTCCTGAAGTATCTGAAACTTCGTTATGAAAAACGCCAGTTCCTTCTCCATCTACAAAAGCGATTTTATTAAAACCTAAAATATTTTTTGCAGCATTATTTTTAGAATCATATACATATTTATGATTTGGTGAATTTGTGTATGTTATTTCACTTACTTCTCCATCAAGAAATTTAATTATAGCAGTTCCTCCTTTATCAGTTTGAGTTTTATCATCTCCACCATATAATTGTACTGAAATTGTTCCGTCTGCATTATAAGTGTAAACTTCTTTATGTCCACTTAATTTACCATTTTCAAGTTCAACTCTTAAAAAAGTTGCTAATTTCCCATCAGCACCATATGTAAACGTATTTGTTTGCTCTACAGATCCATCAGGGAGTTTAAATTCTAGTTTAGTAATTACATCACCTGCATAGGTGTAGTGCATGTTTATTTCTTTAGCATCATCAATGACGCTAACGATTTTATTACCATCATATGTATAATTTACTGTTGTTTTCCCACCTGTTCCTGTTAAAATTACTTTTTTAAGTAAAACCGAGTCTGAAGAATTAGAAGAATCATTACTAGAACAAGAAGTTAGCACTAAAGCTAAAGCACCGAAAAGGCATAAAATTTTTTTCATTTTGATTGTTTAAGTTTGTTATTACCGCAAACTTAATACAACTCAAAATCAAAACCTTACGGGATTCCACATCAAAGCACATAATAATTTAAACACTTCTTAATACACTAATGGCAAACAATATTGTCAAGTAATTACAGCAATAAAATTTGAAATTTCATCAGAAAAATCACTTTAGAAGTAGTCAAACTACTCTTTATCGATCAAAAAAAATCCCCAAACTCAATTATTATTGATGATTGGGGAATTTTAATATTACTAAAAAGAAAATTAATAAGTAATCTCTAGTTTTTCAGAATCTTTAGCATCTCCAGAAAATGTCTCAGTCAAGAAATTGCTAGCATTGTATTTGTTAATATTAGTTGTTGTTGATGTGCTAGTAACTGCTCCGTTACTAGCATAAGCTACTGCAACATTTTTCACTATATTATTCACTGAAGAAAAATCAAAATTATCATCTAAATCCAACAAAAGTTTTGCACCAGTTACACTAGAAAATGGGCTTTTCTTATCATCAAATGTACTTGATACTTTATCTCTTTCACTGTTAATATATTCTGATGTAACCAGATTTCCATTCAAGAAAGTATAAAGAGTTGTAGTATCGTATTTAACTTCTTGTCTATCGATTATTTCAGATTGATTTGCGTTAACTGTTCCGTTTGCATTATAAACAAAAGTCAATTTTTGTTGAGGACTGCTACCAAAAGCTTTAGTAGTAATTTTTGATGTTAATTTTCCGTTTTCATACGCATAAACATCTGTAGATTGCAAAATACTTGAACGATACAACTCAACTTTTGTAATAAGATCTCCTGTATAAGTATAAACAGATCTTGAAGCATCAGAAAGTGCAATTTCTTTTAACTTATTTCCATCATAAGTAATAGTATAAGTAACGCTTCCAGATTTTCCGTTTTCAACAGTTGTTTCAACAATTTTTTTCGGTAACAATGTCTCAGATGCTGCATCTTTTGAAGAATCATCACTAGAACAAGAAGTTAACACTAAAGCTAAAGCACCGAAAAGGCATAAAATTTTTTTCATTTTGTTTTGTTAAATTTGTTATTGGTGCAAACTTAATACACCCAAAAAGCAAAACCTTACGGGATTCCACATCAAAAAACACATAATAATTTAAACATTTCTTAATACACTAATGACAAATAACATAGGTAAGTAATTACAGCAAAAAAATTAACAAAAAATAAAATATTATATAAATACATAGTTTTTTTCTTAGTTTTTTATTGCTTCTGTGTTAAAAAATATGTTCCATAAAAAATTAAAACATTCACGACTTTACAAAAACACATTGCAATTTCAGCTGTAAAAAAAATTACATTTTTAATAACAAAAAGCATCTCTACAAACTAAAACAATTGCTTACTTTTACATCTTCCATTTTTTTTAATACTCCTATATGAAATTACTATATTCTTATATAATCAAACATAAAATGCTTCTATTTTTTGCTTTGATTATGGCCTCTATCAACATTTGTTTCAGTTTATCAGACTCTGTAATTACGGGTAAATTAATGCAGGATTGCGGTGTTGGTCTGCATAAATATGCCGGAAACGAAATCGGGTTTATAAAATCTTTATCCTTCTGGTTGGGTCTTTCGCTTGGTGCTGCAATGATTTCCAGGATTACCAAAAACTTTCAGGATTACTTTACCAATGTCGTGATTCAGCGAACTGGTGCACAAATGTATACTGACGGAATTAAAAAATCTCTTGATCTACCTTTTGCAGAATTTGAAGATCAACGAAGCGGCGAAACTTTGAGCAAATTGACCAAAGTGCGTTCTGACTCCGAAAAACTGATTACGCTTTCGATTTCTTTAGTTTTTCAAACTATTATCGGATTCATTTTCGTAATTGTTTATGTTGCCCGTATTGATTATCGCATTTCGATTATCTTTTTGATTACAGCTCCAATTATTGCTTTGATTAGTTCCTATTTAGGAAAAAAGATCAAAATTGTTTCTCGAAAAATTGTCAATCAAACCAACGCTTTGGCAGGTTCTACAACTGAAAGTTTAAGAAACATTGAGCTTGTAAAAAGTCTTGGATTAACGTATCAGGAAGAAAAACGTCTGAACTTAAATACGTTTAAAATCCTACATCTTGAACTGGAGAAAATTCGCTTTATCAGAAGTTTGAGTTTTATTCAGGGAACAACGGTTCACTTTTTAAGAACCTGTGTGGTTTTTACTTTGTATTATTTCTTATTTGGAAATAAAATTATCGTGGGTGATTTATTAACGATGGTGTTTTTTACTTTTTTCATTTTTGGACCTTTACAAGAATTAGGTAATTTTATCATTGCGGTCAATGAAACTAAAGTTTCAATGGAAAACTTTAAAACCTTATTAAGCGCTCCAAAAGAATTTCGCCCAAAAAATCCTAAACATGTCGGAGCAATTCAATCTTTATTGTTTTCGAATGTAAGTTTCCAACATAAAACGGCAAAATTTAAAGCGGTTGAAGATATTAATTTTGAGATCAAACAAGGTCAAACCGTTGCCTTTGTTGGGCCGTCTGGTTCCGGAAAAACAACTTTAGTAAAATTATTAGTTGGTTTATACACGCCTGCCAAAGGAAAAGTTCTTTATAATGATATTGATTCTACCGAAATTGATTTACTGGATTTAAGAAAACAATTAGGTTTTGTGACTCAGGATGCGCAATTATTCTCGGGAACTATTCGCGAAAATTTATTGTTCGTAAAACCTAACGCTACCGATGAAGATTTATACGATGCTCTAAAAAGAGCAAGTTGCGAAAAATTACTGCAACGTGCCGAAGATGGTTTAAACACAACAATTGGTGAGGGCGGAATTAAAGTCTCAGGCGGAGAAAAACAACGATTGTCAATCGCACGTGCTATTTTAAGAAATCCGAATTTATTGATTTTTGATGAAGCAACTTCTGCTTTAGATTCTATTACAGAAGAAGAAATTAACACTACAATTAGAAATATATCTGACAAAAACAGAATCACGGTTTTAATCGCTCATAGATTATCTACCGTAATGCACGCCGATAAAATATTTGTATTAGAACAAGGAAAAATTATCGAGCAAGGAAAACACGAAGATTTAATTGTCGAAAAGGGTTTGTATTATGCTATGTGGCGTCAGCAAATTGGGGAGCGTAAACAAGATTTTCTTATTAGCTAAAAAATAATCTCGCAAAGACGCAGAGTCGCAAAGTTTTTGAATCGGTATCTTATCTTCCGCTAATTATTTTAATTAATTAATCTAAAGATTATTAACTATCCTTGTAATACCAAACTTAATAAGTGGCACATTAAAATTTATCAGCAAGCCTAATTTTATTTTTGTAATTTTCAAATATGTCATAATTTGTTTTGCATGAACTTCTGTTATTTTTTCAATTGATTTAATTTCTAAAATTAACTTATTTTCAATTATCAAATCAGTTCGAAAACCAATATCAAGTTTAATTTCATCCCAAACAACAGGAAGTGTTTTCTGTCTTTCGACAAATAATCCTTTTTTAGTTAGTTCATAATATAAAATTGCTTCATAAACAGATTCTAACAAACCAGGTCCAAGTTTCACATGCATTTTGTAACAGATATCGACTACGATAGCTGAAATTTCATTTTCAGTCATACTTAAAATAATAAAGTATAAACTTACAAAAATTAATTTCTATAAAATAAAAAAGTCGCAAAGTTTTTAAAAACTTTGCGACTTTGCGTCTTTGCGCGAAATATAAAAGAACCTTAGTAACCTAGATTCTTAGCAACTTTAAAAAACTTATTTGATAAACTCGCTTGCGTGAGCCAAAGCTTTTGCAATTCCGTTTGCATTTTTTCCTTTTCCAGAAGCGAAGAAAGGCTGCCCTCCTCCATTTCCTTCAATATATTTACCTAATTCTTTGATAACTGCATTTGCATTTAAGCTTTTGCTTGCCACCAACTCTTTAGAGATATAACAATGAATATTCGGCAAACCATCTTCTACTGAAGCTAGAAATACAAAAGAATCAGTTTTTGAACTTCCTAAAGCAGAAGCTAAATCTTTAGTCGAAGCCATGCTTAAATCTACCTGTTTTGCAAGGAAATTAATTCCGTTTACTTCTTCAAAATCTTTCTCCAATTCTGATTTTAAAGCGCCTACTTTTTCTTTTAATAATTGCTCGATTTGTTTTTTCAATTTAGCATTATCATCCTGCAAAGAAGCTACTGATTTTAAAATATCCTGTGGATTTTTTAATGTTTCTTTTATTTCAGATAAAGTATTTTCTTGATTTTGATAGAAGTCTTTTACTGCATCACCTGTAATCGCTTCAATACGACGAATTCCAGCTGCTACTGCACCTTCAGAAATGATTTTAAAATGCCAGATTTCTGCCGTGTTTTTCACGTGAATTCCACCGCAAAGTTCTTTACTTTCACCAAATTCAATCATACGAACATTATCTCCATATTTCTCTCCAAATAAAGCCATTGCACCTTTATCTAATGCTTCTTTAATCGGAATATTTCTGTGTTCTACCAATTGCAATTGTGCTTCAATTTGTGCATTTACACTTGCTTCAACCTGACGTAATTCTTCATCTGAAACTTTAGAAAAATGCGAAAAGTCAAAACGCAAATAGTTCGGATTTACCAATGAACCTTTTTGCTCTACGTGAGTCCCAAGAAGGTTTCTCAAAGCCAAATGCATTAAATGCGTAGCAGAGTGATTTTTAGAAGTTGAACCTCTTAAATCGGCATTTACTTTTGCTACAAAACCAGCTTCGATATTTTCCGGCAATTGTTTTGCAAAATGCAAAATCAAATTGTTTTCTTTCTTAGTATCAATGATTTCAATAGTTTCATTTGCAGAAACTAATGTTCCTTTATCTCCAACTTGTCCTCCTCCTTCTGGATAAAATGGTGTATTATCTAAAACGATTTGGTATAGAACTCCGTCTTTTTTACTATCAACTTTACGGATTCTGGTAATTTTTACGTCATTCTCTACTTGATCATAACCCACAAAAGTCTCTACATTTCCTGGAATCAAAACCGACCAATCTTCTGTTGAAACTTCTGATGCCGCACGTGAACGATTTTTTTGTTCCTGCATTGATGCATCAAATTCTGCTTCATTAAAAGACATTCCTTTTTCTTTCAAGATCAAAGCTGTTAAATCTTTCGGGAATCCAAAAGTATCATACAATTCGAATGCTTTTGCACCAGAAACTTCTGAACCATTAGTTTGTGCAATTACATTGTCTAATAATTGTAATCCTTGGTCAAGAGTTCTTAAAAAAGAAGCTTCTTCTTCGCGAATAACATTTGTAACCAATTGTTGCTGCGACTTAATTTCCGGGAAAAATTCTCCCATTTGATTTGCTAAAACTTCTACCAATTTATTGATAAAAGGCTCTTTGGTGCCTAAGAAAGTAAATCCGTAACGAATTGCACGACGCAAAATTCTGCGTATTACATAACCAGCTCCGGTGTTTGATGGCAACTGTCCGTCAGCAATTGCAAAAGCAACTGCACGAACGTGATCTACAACAACACGAATCGCAATATTAGTTTTATTTTGTTCCTCACTGATGTTTTTTACTTCATCAGATGTATATTTTAAACCTGTAATTTGTTCTACTTTCTCGATAAGCGGTGTAAAAACATCAGTATCATAATTTGATGTTTTTCCTTGCAAAGCCATACACAAACGCTCAAATCCCATTCCGGTATCTACGTGTTGTGCAGGAAGTTTTTCCAGAGATCCATCAGCTTTACGATTGAATTCCATGAATACATTATTCCAGATTTCAACTACTTGAGGATGGTCATTATTTACTAAACTTTTTCCTGTAACCAAAGCTTTTTCAGCTTCCGAACGTAAATCAACGTGAATTTCAGAACAAGGTCCGCATGGTCCCTGATCTCCCATTTCCCAGAAATTATCTTTTTTATTTCCAAGGATAATTCGGTCTTCATCAATTAATGTTTTCCAGATATCCCAAGCTTCCTGATCAAAAGGCACATTATCTTCTTTGCTTCCTTCAAAAACAGAAACATAAAGATTTTCCTTTGGAATTTTATAAACTTCTGTCAAAAGCTGCCATGCCCAATTGATCGCTTCTTTTTTGAAATAATCACCAAAAGACCAGTTACCTAACATTTCGAACATAGTATGATGATAAGTATCAAAACCTACATCTTCAAGATCATTATGTTTACCGGAAACACGAAGACATTTTTGCGTATCGGCTATTCTTTTGCTTTTTGGTGTTCCGTTTCCTAAAAAATATTCTTTAAACTGGGCCATTCCCGAGTTGTTGAACATTAAGGTTGGATCATCTTTAAGCACAATAGGAGCCGACGGAACGATTAAGTGTCCGTTGCTTTTAAAAAAGTCTAAAAATTGTTTACGTACGTCTTGTGATTTCATATTTAAATTAGAAAATGTGATAATTTGATAATGTGTCAATTAGATAATTTACTCCATCTGAAAATGTGACAATGTTACTTTTTTAATTAGAAATTTAAAATTCAGGACAATAAATTTCGTTTTTAAGACATTATCTAATTATCAAATTGACACATTATCTAATTTGTTTAATTCTTGAAAAAAAGCTTCGAACAACTGAAACATTTACTAAATTTGTTCGACTAACTTATTTTACAAGCTGCAAAAATAGGGTATTTTAAAATATGGCGAAAGTAAAATATTATTACGACTCAGAAAATCTGGCTTATACGAAAATAAAAACCAGAAAAAGGGCTAAAATTGGTTATGCATTGTTGTTTTTGTTGGCCGCAGCGCTATTTGGTTTTTTAGTTTTTGTACTTTTAATCAACACTTCTTATTTCGAAACACCAAAAGATCGTTTACAAGCACGTGAAATCGAAAATTTGAAATTGCAATATGCTATTCTAAACAAAAAAATGGACGAAATTGATGATGTGACCGAAGCATTAGAAAATAGAGACAACAATATATACAGGGTTTATTTTAATAAAACTGAAATTCCGGATTCTATTCGAAAAGCAGGTTTTAGAGATCCTAATCGGTACAAAAAATTAGAAGGTTATAATAATTCTCAGCTGGTATTAAATACAACAAAACGAATTGACAGATTGTCTAAAGAACTAGCAATTCAATCGAAATCATTAGACGAAATTTTAAAGCTGGCAAGCGTAAAAGGTAATTTATTATTGGCGATTCCGGCGATTCAGCCTGTTAGTAATGAGAATTTGAAACGAATGGCTTCGGGTTTTGGATATAGAACTGACCCTTTCACGAAAGTGCGAAAAATGCATAACGGAATGGATTTTACGGCAAACACGGGCTCTCCTGTTTATGCCACCGGCGACGGTGTTGTAGAAAGAGCAGATGCTGCGGCGTCAGGATTTGGGAATCATGTTGTGATCAGGCATGGTTTTGGCTACGAAAGTTTGTACGCTCATTTGAGCAAATACAACTGTAGAGCCGGACAACATGTCAAACGCGGTGATGTTATTGGGTATGTGGGAAGTACCGGCAGATCTGAAGGTCCGCATTGTCATTATGAAGTTCACAAAGACGGAAAAGTTGTAAACCCCCTGAATTTTTATTACGGAAATATGTCAGCTGTAGAATATGTCGCAATTTCACAAATGGCAAATCAGGAAAATCAATCATTAGATTAATACTGCAAAAAGTAGTATTTTTGGACTAAAATAGAAAATTAAAAAATCATGCATATCGAGCTTTCAAAAGATAAAAGATATTATAGCATTGGCGAAGTTGCCAAAGCCTTTAATGTCAATGCATCATTGATTCGTTTTTGGGATAGCGAATTCGACATTTTGAAACCTAAAAAGAATGCCAAAGGCAACCGAATGTTTACTCCTGATGATATTACAAACCTGCAATTGATTTATCATTTGGTCAAAGAAAGAGGTTTTACTCTTGAAGGCGCCAAAACACATTTGAAAGAAGGACAAAAGAAAACATTAGATAAATTCGAAATAATACGTAAATTAGAGACCATAAAAACACAATTAACTGAAATTAAGAACGAATTATAGTATATTTATTAAATAATTAGAAACAAACTTAAATTAAATACACATGAAAAGATTTTTGCCTTGGATTATTGGAGCTGTTGTTATTTTTGCAATTTATAGCTGGGTTAAAGGAATTAACAATACTGCTGTAACATTAAGTCAAACTGTAGAGCAATCTTGGGGAGATGTACAAACGGCTTATCAAAGACGTAATGACCTTATTGGAAACTTGGTAAACACCGTAAAAGGTGCCGCTGATTTCGAAAAATCAACTTTGACGGCTGTTATCGAAGCTCGTGCAAAAGCAACTAGTGTAACTGTAGATCCATCTAATATTACGCCTGAACAACTTGCTGAATTCAACAAAGCTCAAAGTGGTGTATCTTCATCTTTATCAAGATTATTAGTTTCTGTTGAACAATATCCAACATTAAAAGCAAATGAGAATTTCTTGAAATTACAAGACGAATTGGCTAGTACAGAAAATCAAATTTTAACAGCAAGAACTCGTTTCAACGAAGCTGTAAAACCTTATAACAGCCACATTAAAACATTCCCAAATAGTTTGTTTGCCGGTATGTTTGGTTTCAAAGAAAAAGCATATTTTAATGCTGTTGAAGGAGCTGACAAACCAGTGGAAGTAAAATTCTAAAAACGAATTTAATATTTTAGGCCATAATCTAAAATCAACAATCTAAACTCTAAAATAATTTCAATGTCAAAAGTAGAAGATTTTTTATCCAAAGAAGACGAACAAAACATTGTTGAAGCAATTCGCGTGGCCGAAAAAAATACTTCTGGCGAAATTAGAGTACATATAGAACAAACAACTTCTAAAGTTCCTTTTGACAGGGCTTTAGAAGTTTTTTATGAATTAAAAATGAATGAAACCCAACTTCAAAATGGGGTTTTATTTTACTTTGCTGTAGCAGATAAAACTTTTGCTATTTGTGGGGACAAAGGCATAAATGATGTTGTAGCATCAGATTTTTGGGATAGTACCAAAGATGCAATGGTGGCACAATTTAAATCAGGAAACTTTAAGCAAGGAATTGTTGATGGTATTTTGAACGCTGGCGAACAATTAAAAAAATACTTTCCGTGGTCTGAAGGTGACACTAACGAATTATCAAACGAAATATCAAAAGGATAAACAATGAAAATTTCCCAAACTAAAATCTCAAATTCCAAAAGAATTTTTCAGTTTACCTTTTTGCTAGTAGCATTTTTTACTTGTAATTGTATTTTTGCACAATTTACAATTCCGGAGAAACCAACTCTTCAAACTTCGGTATATGATTATGCAAACATTTTAAGCGCAAGCGAAAAAGCACAACTTGAAGAAAAACTAATTCGTTACTCTGATTCTACTACAACTCAAATTGTAGTTATTACAATCGAAAGTTTAAAAGGTGAAGATGTTAGTCAGCTTGCCACAAAATGGGGACAAACCTGGGGAATTGGAGGAACTGCAAAAGACGATAATGGTGTTGTTATTTTATTGGCTAAAGCCGAAAAGAAAATTGCCATTAATCCAGGATATGGAGTTGAAGATCGTTTAACTGCAGGAATTGGCGGAACAATTATTCGAAATATTATTATCCCGGAATTTAAAGCAGGAAGTTTTTACAATGGTCTTGATAAAGGAACAGATGCTATAATTGATGTCTTTAAAGGAAAATTTAAAGGCGAACGCAAGCAACAACCAAAAGGAAAAAGTTTCCCAATACTTCCGTTTATTGTTATTGTCGTAATTGTATTAGTTTTGCTGTCTCGAAATAAGGGAGGCGGAGGAAATTCAGGCAATAATGGCGGAGGAGGCCCTAGCCTGCTCGATGTTATTATTCTAAGTAGTCTTGGAAGAAGTGGCGGCGGCGGATTTGGAGGTTTCGGCGGCGGATCATCCGGTGGAGGTTTTGGCGGTGGCGGTGGCTTCGGTGGAGGTTTTGGCGGCGGCGGATTCTCTGGTGGAGGTTCAAGCGGAGGCTGGTAGATTTTAGTTTTCAGTCGCAGTTTTCAGTTTTTGTTTCAAGTTTTTGTTTCAAGTTTTTTAGTTTCAGGTTTAAAACTAAATTCATAATTAATAATTTACAATTCATAATTAAATATAGATGTTATCACATAAAGCAAAATACGCCCTTAAGGCCTTACTTTATTTAGCAGAACAAGACGAAAATCACATTTCTAAAACAATAGAAATTGCTGATGGAGCCAATATTCCTAAAAAGTTTTTAGAGCAAATTTTATTAGATCTAAAACGCGGACGTTTTGTGAGTAGTAAGCAAGGAAAATTTGGCGGATATTATCTGATAAAATCTAAAAACGACATCACTCTGGCAGAAATTCACCGTTTATTTGATGGTGCAATTGCACTTTTGCCTTGTGCTTCCCTAAATTTTTACGAGCCTTGTTCTGACTGCAAAACCGAGGAAGAATGTAGCTTAAGACACGGTTTAATGATTATTCGTGATGAAACTCTTAAAGCAATGCAAGGCATTACTATAGCCTCATTGATAAAAAAATAAAAAAATATTTTCTAATTCCTAGTAAATCGATAGAATTAATATTTATATTTGCAAAAAATAATTAACAAATCATTTCCAAAACTTTAACCCATGAAAGTAGATTTCAGTAAATCAGGTATGACAAAAAATCTTTTGCAAAAAAAACAAAGTCAATTCACAACAGTGAAAAACAGTTCATTTATGATGTGTATGTGTTGGTAAAAAAATTTAATTTAAATTCTACTAATCACATATACTTAATATAAAAATGAAAAATTCTATAAAAAATATACTTTCAATACTATTCTTTTTAACCTTCTCTATTTCGTTTGCCCAAAACATTGAAGGTGTTGTTTCAACTAACGAAAACATTCCATTAGAAGCTGCTAATATTGTCATCAAAGGAACAACTTCTAATACAATTACAGATTCTAAAGGAAAATTCAGCATAGATACCAGAGGAAAACTTCCTTTAACTGTTTTAGTTCAATACGTAGGATACAAAACGACTGAGGTAGAACTTGTAGACTTACCAACTTCTCCATTACAAATAACACTAAATGAAGAAAATGCGCTTATCGAAGTGGTTGTTTCTTCAAGACGCCGAATAGAAAAAGCTCAGGATGTGCCAATCGCAATATCAGTTATAACTGGTAAACAAGCAGAACAAACAGGAGCTTTTAACGTTAATCGTATCAAAGAACTTGTTCCATCAGTACAGCTTTACTCTTCAAATCCAAGAAATACCGGAATCAATATCCGTAGTCTTGGTTCTCCTTTTGGACTAACTAATGACGGTATCGATCCTGGAGTTGGGTTCTATGTAGATGGTGTTTATTATGCACGTCCGGCTGCTACAACTTTAGATTTTATTGACATCAATCAAATTGAGGTTTTACGTGGACCACAAGGATCTTTGTTTGGTAAAAACACAACTTCTGGTGCGTTTAACATTACTACCCGTAAACCAAGTTTTACTTCTGGTGCTGACTTTGAAGTGAGTTATGGAAATTTTAATTTTTTACAAGCTAAAGCTTCTGTTACTGGGGCTTTAAGCTCAAAACTAGCAGGTCGTTTGTCTTTTTCAGGTACACAACGCGACGGTTTAATTGATAATGTTGCTACAGGGAGACCTACAAATACATTAAACAATCAAGGAATTAGAGGGCAATTACTTTATACGCCTTCAGAAAATACTAATATTATATTAGCTGCAGATATTACAACGCAGCGTCCTGACGGATATGCACAAGTAGTAGCTGGTGTTGCTCCTACTCAAAGAGCTGGTTATCGTCAGTTTGATGCTATTATTAAAGATTTAAATTATCAGCTTCCAAGTCTTAACGCTTTTGATCGTAAAATTGACCACGATACTCCATGGCGTTCAAATCAAGATATGGGAGGTATATCTTTGAATATTGATACGAAAATTGGAAATGGAACTCTTACTTCAACTACAGCTTGGAGATTCTGGAACTGGGATCCATCAAATGACAGAGATTTTACAGGATTGCAAGTATTGGCGAAATCTCAGAATCCAACAAGACAAACTCAATTTACGCAAGAAGTTCGTTATGCAGGTCAGCTTACCTCTAAAATAAGTGGTGTTGTAGGTGTGTTTTTCATCGACCAGACATCACAAACAAATGGTACCGAAGAATCTGGAACTGCGCAATGGAGATTCGCACAAAGCACTACAAGTAATTTATGGAAAACTCCAGGTCTTTTTGAAGGATACGGAATTAAAACTGACGCACGTATCAGATCGTCTAGTGCTGCCGTATTTGGGCAATTAGACTGGGCAATTACTGACCGTTTACATATATTACCAGGTTTAAGATATAATTTTGATAAGAAAGATGCACACTATTCCCGTACAACATACGGAGGTCTACAAACTACTGATCCAGCATTATTGGCTTTGAAAAAATCAGTTTACTCAGATCAGGCATTTGCATCAAATACTGATAATACTGACTTCTCAGGAAACTTAACATTGACTTATAAAGCTTCTGACAAAATCAATGCTTATGCTACTTATGCAAAAAGTTACAAGCCAGTTGGTGTAAACGTAGCCGGACTTCCTACTGATGCAAAAGGGCAACCTTTATTGGATCTTGCGGTAATTAAACCAGAGAAAGTAAATCATTATGAAATAGGTGTAAAAACTTCTCCATTTAGAAATTCCGTATTTAATCTTGCATTCTTTAATACAGAAATCAAGGATTTTCAAACCAACGTTCAGGCGGCTGAACTTGGCGTGAACCGCGGATATCTTGCTAATGCTGATAAAGTGCGTGTAAGAGGTGCTGAACTAGATGCTAGTTTTGTAGTTACCAGAAACCTTACAATAAATGGTGCTGCAACTTATACAGAAGGTACTTACGTTAAGTTTACAAATGCACCACTTCCGCTAGAAGAAACAGGAGCTCCGGTAGCCTATAAAGATGTGTCTGGAACTGACTTGCCTGGTGCTTCAAGATGGGCAGGATCTTTAGGAGGTGAACTTTCTGATGATGCAAAATTCTTTGGGAATAAAGGAAAAGTTTTCTTAGCTGTTGATTCTTATGCTCGTTCTGAATTTTCATCAAGCCCTTCGGCTTCAAAATACTTAGTAGTTCCTGGCTATGCACTTTTTAATGCTCGTTTAGGTTTCCGTGCTTCCGAAGGTTTATCTATTCACTTCTGGGGACGTAACCTTTTTAATAAAGATTACTACGAACAATTATTGCCTGCCGGAGGAAACACAGGACAATATGCGGGTGTAATTGGAGATCAGAGAACATACGGAATTACTTTGAAATACTCATTGTAATTCAATTAGTTAGTTTTATATACAGCAAACGAGGCGGGTTTTTATAAACTTGCCTCGTTTTTTATATAAATTCACAAAATAGAATTTAAAACGAATTTAAAAATCAGTTGTTACTCCTGTAAGTCTGTTCTCATTTGTATATATTCGCAGCTTGAATTATACAGGTTTAATGAAGATTCTTCGATTATTACTCTTATTTGGCTTTATAAGTCCTTTTTTATCGGCGCAAAGTATAAAAAAAACAGATCAGCAAACCCTAACCTGGATTCGCTACTACAATATTTTTCCTTTAACTGAAAAATGGGCGATTCATTCTGAGTTTGACAATCGTAGTTTTTTAAATCCTGTTCATGAAAACCTATTTGTTATAAGAGTTCAAGGAAGATATCGAGCGCATAAAAACATTGATTTAGGCGGAGGTTTTGCTTATTTTAATGTCAATACACAAAACCCGGATATTGACCCAAATTATTCTGTTCCGGAATATCGAATTCAACAGGATATTACTTTTATTAATGATATTGCCAAGATAACTTTTCACAACCGTTTTCAGCTTGAAGAGCGCTTTATCCAAAAAACCAATAAAACAGAATTACTGGATGATTTTTCTTTTGCTTTCCGATTTCGTTATAGATTACAATCGACTTTTGATCTTTGGAAAAAAGACAAGCAAAGCCTGAAAGGAACTATTTCTGATGAAGTTATGTTCAATTTCGGAAAAGACAATAAAAAAAATACTTTTGATCAAAACCGAATTTACGCCGCACTTCGATATCATTTTAATCCTAATATTGGTTTAGAAATTGGTTACCTGAAAAACTTCCAGCGACGTGCCAGTGGTGTTGATTTTTATGATCGTGATATTATACGATTCACCGTTTATCACAAAATCAATCGAAAAACAAACAAAACGTAAAATGTAAAAGCATTTTAACTTCGTAACACACTAGCAAACAAAACTTTAATAATTGATTAGTTATAGATTAACTAAACTTTATAAGTATCTGGCGTAACTTTAATAAAAGATATGACCATGAAAAATTCAGCAATTAAACTAGTTTGGTTTACAACAATTTATGTTTTTATTTTTGCAGGTTTATGTCAAACTACCATTACTATTCCATTAATAATGAGTTTGGATCTTATTGGTATATTCTTAATCCTACTTATGGTTTATACTGTACTGCATGACGATTACAAAACCACAAAAACTTTTAAAGACTGGTATGAAGATCATCCCGTGAAAACTTTAGAAGACGACGAAGATTAGTACCAAATCCTAAACAATTTATTAAGCAGCGAAATTTGATTAGCCAAAAGCCTAATTATCTTTCGCTTCTTTTTCTCTTAGATTCTTTTTTATCAGATGCAAAATTCCCAATTTTATAGGCTATAGAAAACATTACATAACGTTTTAAAACTGTATTTTCTTCGTCACGAATTGAGGTTGCTGAAATCGTTCGTGTCGCACTTTGGTTTTGATTCAGCACATCATAAACTTTAATTTTTGCGTATACTTTTTTATCAAAAAAACCATAAGATAAACTCGTATTCCAAAGAAAGAAATCTTTCTTAAAATCACCCGAAATATTAGAATTATAAGTATATCCCAAATCATTTCCGAAAATAAAATTTAACGGCCAGTAACTCGTCGTCTGCAAATTGATTCTATGCACAACATTTGAAGTTGCATCACGGGTATAATTCTCATACTTAGTTTCATTATACGACAAACTATAGGATGGAGAAATCGATAATAATTCGCCATATTCATAAGTCAAATAAGCCCTTGGCGTAACTGATGTTGCTTTTGCGTTATATAAAACGGCATTTGTAAAACCTTTATCAAAAGAATAACTTCCGTTGATTCCTAAACCATATCTCAAAACGTGCGCATCTCTTTTTATCGATTGATTCCAATTTCCGCCAATTGATGTAATATAAGTTCCTGATATATTGGCGTATGTTGTTGTTCTTTTTCCGCTATCGTCATAAATTGAAGTCGAAACTACATCATTATTATAATAATCTGCTTTGATAAACATGCTATAACCGGAACGCGTTCTAAAATCAAAGTTTTTAAAATCGA